>SKUV01000062.1 GCA_007129775.1 Paracoccaceae bacterium
CCCGCCGCCGCCGCGCGGCGCGCGGCGAGCGAGGTGCCGTCACGAGTGGTGGCCGCCCCGGCCATGGTCTCGATCATCTCGCCGAACCCCGCCAGCGCCGGCGCGCCCACCGCCGCGCGCACCCCGGCCTGTTCGAGAAAGACCAGATCCAGCGGCTCGTCCATCGGCTGCCCCTCGGTCACGATCACGAACAGCCGCTCACGCCCGAAAGTGGCATCGTTGAACTCCACCACCTCTTCGGAAAAGACGGCATTGGGCTCGTTGCGGCGCATCCCGCGCAGGCGCACCGGGTCGGCCAGCATCGAGGTGATCGAATAATCGCTGCCGATATAGAGGATGTTCACGTCCACCGGCGCCGTGCCCGCATTCTCGATCCGGATATGCACGGTGTTGCCGGGGCTGACCACCCCGGTGCGATGCAGCACCAGTTCCTCGCCCGTCTCCAGCGGGCTCATGAATTCGGGCAGGCGGGTGACCTCCACCTTCACCTCGGTGTCGCCGAAATCGTCGAAGGCGGCAAGACGGGCGAGGTTCGTCGCGCGATAGACCGCGGTGAGCGAATCGCGCATCCACATCAGCGTCGCCGGCATCGACCCGGCCTCCAGCCCGCGCGAGAACGGCCGGTGATGGGCCCGGAGCGACAGCACCGCGCTCTGGTCGAGCAGCCACAGCCGCGGCTCGGTCGAGCCCGCGGCCCGTTGCAGAAGCGCGTCGTCGCCGGGCTCTACCTGGCCCTGGGCGCGCATCAGATCGGCCACCTGCGCCTCGGACCGGATGTCAAAGCGCAGATCGGCATCGGCACCGGGCGCCACCAGCCGCAGCCGTATGGGCAGACGGTCGTCGGCGGCGATTTCCTCCAGCGCGCCGGTGATCTCGGCGACCCGTTCGGCATGGGGGCCGCCGGGCTGGGGCCGCGCGACGGTCAGTTCGAATTCCACGACCCGTTCGATCAGCAGCGCAAAGGCGTTTTCGGGAATATCGGCCAGCGCGATGGCCGGCAGATCGGGGTCCTGCTCGTCGGCCGGAAGCGCGGCGAGCCGGCTCGTAAGCGCCGCGGCACTGCCCACCTGTACCACGCCCAGCGCCTGTTCGATCGTGTGGTTGGGCTCGGCCAGAACCGCCAGCCGCGTGCCCGGGGCAAGCTGGTGCATGTGCCCCGCGGCGATCTCGCGCCGCGATCCGGTGCCGGTGATGCGCCATTGCGGCACGAAGGGCGCACCGTCGCCGCTGTCGAAGACCGGCTCATTGAGCTCCCCCTCGAATAGCGGGGTCGGCCGGGTGCGATTCATGCCCAGATAGGTATGGTGGATCGCCTGCCCCAACTGGCGGTAGGTGATGCGCGGGTTCTCGCGCAGCCGCGTCAGGATGGCAAAGCTGAAAAGGCCCATGCGCACCTGGTTGTCGCTGTTGCGCGGCAAGGGCATCTCGGGCGTCACCTCGACCGTTTGTGCCGCGAAAAACGCCACCATGGGCGCCAGTTCTCCTTCCAGCCCGACGGTCCCGGCGGGGCCGAACATGCTGCGCTGCGCGGCGGCGGCATCGGCGCCGAGGCTGCGTGCGGCGGTCGGGCTCCACATATCCTCGGGGATGCCGTAATTCGCCAGATCGATCTTGCGCGGCACTTCCTCCCCCGGCACCAGATCCAGCGCGCGGGTGATCGTCGCGGAATGGCAGCAATCGAAGATTGCCCAGACCCGCGCGCCCTTGCGCCGAATTTCGGTGATGTCGTCGCGGATGTCCTTGTCCACATAGCCGTTGGGCCAGTGCTGCAACTCTTCGGTGTAGCGTTCCACATCAACGGGCATGAAGACCTGATCCATGCCGTCCACCTCCTCTTCGGGGAAGCGCGCGGGCTGCTGGATGCCATGGCCGGCGAAATGCAGATAGACGAAATCGCCGGGCCGGACCGTTTCCGCCAGCCGCGTCATCTCGGCCCGGATCGCGGCCAGGGTCGGCTCGGCCCTGGCGATATCGAGCCCGGTGGCCAGCACCGCGATATCCTCGTCCTCGAAAGGCACCGGCGCCTCGTTGAGCAGATAGTCACGCGCCAGAATGGCGTCGTTGTTCGGGCCGACCAGCCATTCGCTGCGAAAGAGGTTGGGGTATTCGGTCACCGCCACCAAGAGCGCGTGATTTCGGCGCGCGGGCTGTGCGGCGCCCGTTTGCGCAAGGCCCCGGTGCAGCGGCAGCGTGCCGGCGGCAGCCAGCGCGGCAGAGCCCATCAGAACGGAACGGCGGCGAAGGAAAACAGGCATCCAGATCACTCCTTGTATGGTCGGGCTTGCGGCCCCGTCATTCGGCGCGCACGCCGGTCAGTTCGAAAATCCAGTCGGCAAAGCTCTCGACCCGGGCATAGACGCCATAGGCATTGGCATGGCCGCAGGCGGCATAGGCATCGGCCGGCCCCTCGCCCCAACTGACCACGCCATGCTGCACCATGCCCCGGGGCGTTTCGGCAAAGAGCGGCCCGCCACTGTCGCCATAGCAAGCGTCGCGCATCCCTTCGGCGTAGCCCGCACACAGCATCGCGGGGGTCAGCCGGTCGCCGATGCGCGGGGTGACCACGGCCAGCGCCTCGGAAATCGCGCCCTGCCCAAAGCCCATGCGGAAATCCACATTCTCCAGGAACAACTGCAGATCGCGGGCATAGATTTCGCGGATACCGTCGTTGCAGGCGGCATTGGGCTGCAGATCAACCTCCACCTGCTGCAGATCGATGGGAAAATCGCCGCTTTCGGTCATCCCCCAGCCGATCACGCGCACGGTCCCGGCCTCGGGCGTCTGGCGGGCAAGGCGCACCGGCGCCACATCCTCCACCGGGTCGGCCAGACGGATCAGGGCGATGTCGGCGTCAAAGGTGATCTCGTCATAGCCGGGGTGCATCACGATCTCGGCCACGGCATGGCGGCTGCCCTCGTCGAGCCGGGTGGCGCCGGCCAGAATGACCACATCGTCCACCGGCATCGCCTCGCCGTCCCAGTCCACGCAATGGGCCGCCGTCAGAACCCAGTCGGGCGCGATGATCGAGCCACCGCAGAACTGGGCGTAGGTCTGCGACTCCGGGTCGTCGTCAAGCTGAAAGGCGCTCAGAAGCGCCACCTGAAACGGGAACTGCCCGGGCCCGGCGGGCTTGCCGCCGAAGACGCGCGGCGTCTCGCCGCTTGCGCGGGCCTCGTCGAAGACGCGCATCCGTTCGGCGGGCACACGCAGGAAGGGCGCGGCCTCGGGGCGCGCGGTGCCGGCAGGCGCGCCGCCCGCCATGGCCGGGCCTGATTGCGCGGTGACCGGCGCAGGCGGCAGAAGGGCGGCAAGCCCGAGGCAGAGCGCGGCGAGGGGGGCGGTCCGGAAGGGATTGGTCATCGAGCGACTCCGTGACTGAAAGCACCGAAGGGATGGGCGCAGGGCACCGGCCCGCAGCCGTCACGAAGCACCTGCCGAAGCAAAGCAGCGCGCCCGACACAGGTCAATGATGCCGCGCCGTTCATCGCCACAAATCCGCAAGCCAGGCGGCATAGGCCGGCCCGATGGCAACGCCGAGGTTATGGGTCGCGGTTTCGGCGACATTCACCGCCGTCACCCGCGGCGCCCCACCGTGCTGCGGAAACATCGGCCCCCCGCTCGCACCGGCGAAGGTCGGGCAGAGATGGCCCAGAAGCCGCACATCCATCGGCAAGGCCCAGGGCCGACATTCGGCCTGCCACATCGTGCCGGCGCGCTTGTCGCCGGGGTATGACAAAAGCTCATGGATCTCCAGCGCCTCCGCCTCCGCCTCCGCCGCATCCGCCGCATCCCGGCGCGCGGCTGCCGGATCGGCCCCGGGGGCGGATCGCGTGGCTTCGGGGCCGAAGCCGAACCAGCCCAGCGACTCGCCCAGCGGGGCGCGCAGGGCCAGAAGGGCGATGTCATAGCCCACAACGGCAGCGTAATCGTCCCTTGCCCCGGCGAGATAGCCGGTGGGCAGGTGGAACGCGACCACCGGCCAGCTGCCGAAAGGCGCCCGGTCGATCCCGTCGAGCCCGGGCAGAAACCGCACCTCGCCGGCCCAGCCGAGCCAGGGGTCATACACGCAATGGGCCGCGGTCAGCAGCGATGACGGCCCGATCAGCGCCGCGGTGCAATAGCTTTCGATCCCGCCGAAATCCGACAGCAAGAGCCCCGTCGCCCGGGCTGGAAAGGCCGTGGTGTCGGTGACCGGGCGGCGCGTGTCCTCGGGCCCGATCATCCGCGGAGCGGGCGTGTCGGCCAGTGGCGGCA
>SKUV01000023.1 GCA_007129775.1 Paracoccaceae bacterium
CCGAGCGCGAAATCCGCCGCCGCCGCCGCCAGCGCGGCCCGGCCCAGCGCTGGATAGGGGTTTTCGGCCCAGTCCTTTGCACCGCCATTGAGCAGATCGAACAGGATCGCCGCCGGCACGATCGGCACCCGCTGCCCGCCCACCTCGAATCCACGCCCGGCGGCGCGCAGCCCGTCTGCCACGCCCGAGGCCGCGGCGAGACCCAGCGCCGAGCCGCCCGACAGCACCAGCGCATCTGCCTGCTGCACCAGCCGGTCAGGGGCGAGCAGGTCCGTCTCGCGCGTGCCCGGCGCGCCGCCCATCACATGCACTGCCGCGGTGAAGGGCTGGTCGGCCGTCAGCACCGTCACGCCCGATTTCAGCGCGGGGTCGCCGGCATGGCCCACACGCAGGCCCGCGACATCCGTGATCAGGTTGCGCGGGCCGGGCTGCATGGCGAATGGTCCTTTCGCGACAGGTTCAAGGCGCAGCCTACGGCAGGAAGGCTGCGGCCGGAATAGGCTGACAGCGCCGAAGCCTCCGATGCAAGCGATCCTGCACGGCGCCTGTGCCCCGGCTGCGGGCCTGGGGCGCGATCTGGCGCCAGATGCTTGCGTTCCGCAACGCCATCATGCCAGATGCAGGGATGTTCTATGTGAAATGGGCGCTCGTGATCCTGTTTGTCGTCACCCTCGGCGGGGTGATGCATTACAGCCTTCCGCGCCATGATGTGGTGCGCATCGTGGGGGTGGACACGCGGCTGGAGACCCTCGGCTTCAACCGCATCTTCTTTGCCTCCGCCCCCACCGGCATGGGCGGCAGCAATACCCGCGACGTGCGTTATATCGAGACGCTGCGCCCGAACGGCAACGAGCGGGTCTTTCGCAACGAGGATACGGGCTGGGGCTGGCCGCCGTTCTTCAAGATGAACAGTTCCGACATGCAGGCGCGGGCGCGCAACCTGATCTCGAGCTCCGAATCGCCGGAATGGGTGCGGGTTACCTATTACGGAGTGCGCAGCAACCTTCTGTCGATCTATCCCAACGCCCTGCGGGTGCGCATCGTGGACGGCCCCGATGCCTCTACCCTGTCCTATGTGCGGATCATCGGCTTTGTCGTGCTTCTCGGGTTGGCGACGCTGCTGTTTCTGCGTCTGCGCCGCCTGCGGCTGGCGCTGGCGGCGTGGTGGCGCGGCAAGCGGCGCGACAAGGACTGAGGCGGCGGCCGCGATGCTGACGGTATCCGGCCTACAGATCGAGAAAGAAGCGGTCATGCGCGCGCCAATAGGCGAGGCAATCGGCGGCGCGGGCGTTGGGGTGGCCCATCCGCTCCATCGCATGAATGTCGAGCGCCAGAAGCGCCGCCAGACGCCAGCCCTGCGCCGCCGCCTCGCGGGCCGGGCCGTTCGGGCCGAAAAGCCCGGCGATGGCCTCGGCGGCGGAGACGAGTGCGAGGACAAGCTCCATCGGCGGGGCATCCGGCGCGCGCGCGACCATGTCGCGCACGACACTGCGCCAACTGTCCGAACTGGCCATCAGCCGCTCGATCGCGAATCCCGTCATGTCGTCGATCTCGTCCACTCGCACCCCCGGCAACCGGTTGCGCGTGAACCGAGTATGACGCAAGCGCTACGTTAGGTGTTGGTTAACCAGACCGCCGGCGTTTTTCCGCTTGTGGGCAGGTCATGGCCCGGGGGCTAGACGACCCTGGCCACCACGTATTCGGCCAGATCGTCGAGCATCCTGCGAAGCGGATGTTCCGGCAGCACGCAGAGCGCCGCGCGGGCCTGCCCGGCCCATTCCAGCGCCGCGCCGCGCGTCTGGCTCAGCGCATCGTGCCGCGCGAGGATGGCGCGGGCGCGCCCGAGGTCTTCCGCGTCCCGGCGCCCCTCGGCGATGGTGCGCTGCCAGAAGGCGCGTTCGTCGGCATCCGCCGCCGCGATGGCGCGAATCACAGGCAGGGTGAGCTTGCCCTCGCGGAAATCGTCGCCGATGTTCTTGCCGATCCCGTCGCCGGCCCCGCCGTAATCCAGGTAATCGTCGACCATCTGAAAGGCGATGCCCAGCGCATCGCCATAGCGGCGCAGCGCCTTCACCTGCGCGTCGGGCGCGCCGGCGATGACGCCGCCAACCTCCGTCGCCGCGGCGAAGAGCGCCGCGGTCTTGCCCCGCACCACCTTGAGATAGGTCTCCTCGGTCGTGGCGAGATCCTGCGCTGCGGTCAGTTGAAGCACCTCGCCCTCGGCGATCGTGGCCGAGGCATCGGCGAGGATGTCGAGCACCCGCAGGCTTTCGGTCTCCACCATCAACTGAAAGGCCCGGGCGAACAGGTAATCGCCCACCAGCACGCTGGATTTGTTGTCCCAAAGCAGATTCGCCGTCGGCCGGCCCCGGCGCTGCGCGCTTTCATCGACCACATCGTCGTGCAGCAGGGTCGCGGTGTGGATGAACTCCACCGTCGCGGCCAGCCGGATGTGATGCGTGCCCTCGTAGCCGCACAGCCGCGCCGCGGCCAGCGTCAGCAGCGGGCGCAACCGCTTGCCGCCGGCCTCGACCAGATGCGCCGTGACTTCGGGGATGCGCGGGGCGTGTTCCGAGGCCATGCGTGCGCGGATCGTCCAGTTGACCGCGGCCATATCCTCGGCCAGCCATCGCGACAGGCGCTCGTGCGGTTTTTTGTGCGGCTCGTCCAGACTCATGCTTGCACCGTCGTCTCGACAAGGAGCGTCCCTGCCCTTATGTCGCGTTCATGAAGGAACTATTGCGCAGCACGGATCCGACGATCATCGCCTTCGCCACCGCCCTTCTCGAAGGCGAGGATATAGAGGTGTTTCAGATCGACGTCCACATGAGCGTGCTCGAAGGTTCCATCGGCATTTTGCCGCGCCGGCTTCTGGTGCGCGAGCGCGACCATTTCATGGCCCGGGCGGTGCTGGTCGATAACGGTATCCCGCTGGAAAGCTGATCATGCCCTTCGCGCCCGCCGATCTGACCGAGGATCATTTCCTTGGCGGCCGTTTGCGCTTGTTGCAGCCGCGTGCGGGCTATCGCGCGGCGACCGATCCGGTGCTGCTCGCGGCGGCGGTGGCGGCGCGGGCGGGGCAATCGGTGCTGGATCTGGGCTGCGGGGCAGGGACGGCGGCGCTGTGTCTGGGCGCACGGGTGCCGGGGCTGACGCTGGCGGGGTTGGAGCTTCAGGCCGATTATGCAGACCTTGCGCGCGAGAACGGGCGCCGCAACGGGATTTCGCTGAATGTGTTCGAGGGCGATGTTGCCGCGCCGCCGGCGGCGTTGCGTGCGCTGGATTTCGACCATGTCATCGCCAACCCGCCCTATTACGATCCGGCCAGCCCCGCCGCCGCCGATCCGGGGCGCGACACGGCCCTGCGCGAGGCCACGCCGGTCGCGGCATGGGTCGATGCCGGACTGCGCCGGCTGCGCCCGGGGGGCGATTTCACCGTGATCCAGCGTATCGAGCGCCTGCCGGCGCTTCTGGCGGCGCTGGGCGGGCGCGGGAGTGCCGCTGTCCTGCCGCTCTGCCCGCGGGCAGGGCGCGCTGCGACGCGGGTGATCCTGCGCATCCGCAAGGGCGGGCGCGCGCAGTTTCGCCTGCTGGCGCCGCTGGTGATCCATGCCGGCCCGGCCCATGACGGCGACCGCGACAGCTTTGCCCCCGAGGTGGCGGCGATCCTGCGCGAAGGTGCCGCGCTGGAACGGTTCGCGCCGGGCTGACGGGCGGGGTTCCGCCGTCGCCATCGGCGACACTCCGCGACTTTGTCGAAAACCCCTGCCAACCCCTTTCGTGACGCGTGACAGATGCCCACATCTGTGGTGCACTGGTTGCATTGAACCCGAGTTACAGGAGGATCGACATGTCCCTCAGCGCACATCTGCAGGAACTTCGCCGCAAGCATCAGGCCCTCGCCGAACAGGTCGAGGCCGCGCAACGGGCGCCGTCCACCGATGATCTGACGATTGCGGAGATGAAAAAGCAGAAACTGCGCCTGAAGGAAGAGATCACGCGCCTGTCGCAGGCCTGACGGGCCGCGCTGCTGCACGCGTCGACGGCCCACCCGGCATCGGGCGGGCCGTTTTGCGTTCAGGAGAAGAATTGCGCGCCGTTGGCGGAAATGGTCGAGCCGTTGATGAAGCCCGCATCGTCGGACACGAGGAAGACCACGCAGCGCGCGATTTCCTCGGGTTCGCCCAGCCTGCCGGCGGGGATTTGCGCAATTATGCTCTCGCGCACCTTTTCCGGCA
>SKUV01000234.1 GCA_007129775.1 Paracoccaceae bacterium
CCGCGCGCGCGGCGATGCCAATGCCGCGAAACACGGCCGCACCAAGGCCCAGCGTACGCTGGAGGCGGCGCAGGCCGACAAGGCGCGCGCCGCGCTGGATGCGCATCGGCGCGAGGAGAGCGGCGGGGAATGACCGCGCGCCCGGTGAAACGTTCGCTCACGCTGCAGGGGCACCGCACCTCGGTCTCGCTCGAGGATGAGTTCTGGCAGGCCTTCCGAGAGGTTGCCCGGGCCCGCGGCATGGCGCTCAATGCGCTTGCGGCCGAGATCGATGCCGGGCGCGGGCCCGAAACCGGGCTGGCCTCGGCCATACGCGTTTTCATTCTGCGCCATTACCGCGGTGGTAACGCGGCGCGCTGAAAAGGAGGGGCTGATGGGCTTCAGAGCACTGCTGGTCGAACGGGAGGAAGGCGGCGCCGCGCGCGCCGCGGTCCGGATGCTGGAGCCGGAGGACCTGCCCGAGGGCGAGGTCACCGTCACCGTCGAATACACCACGCTGAACTACAAGGACGGGCTGTGCCTGTCGCCGACGGGCGGGGGGTTGGTGCGGTCATGGCCCCATGTGCCGGGCATCGATTTCGCCGGGATCGTGGAGCAGAGCAGCGATCCGCGCTTTGCCCCCGGCGACCGTGTGGTGCTGACCGGCTGGCGGGTGGGCGAGGTCCATTGGGGCGGCTTCGCCGAACGCGCACGGGTGCGGGCGGATTGGCTCGTGCCGCTGCCCGATGGGCTGAGCACCCGCGCCGCCATGGCCGTGGGCACCGCCGGTTTCACAGCGATGCTGGCGGTGATGGCTCTGGAGGATCACGGGCTGAAACCCGGCGGCGGCGAGGTGCTGGTCACGGGTGCGGCGGGCGGTGTCGGCTCGGTCGCGGTCGCGCTGCTGGCGGCACTTGGCCACGAGGTGGCTGCGGTCACCGGCCGGCCCGAACAGGAGGCCTATCTGCGCGGGCTGGGCGCATCGCGGATCGTGCCGCGGGCCGATCTGGCCGAGACAGTGAAGCGCCCGCTGGAAAGCGAGGTATGGGCCGGCTGCATCGACGCGGTGGGCGGCGCGATGCTGGCCCGCGTGCTGGGGCAGATGCGCTATGGCGCCAGTGTCGCGGCCGTGGGGCTGGCGGGGGGCGCGGCGCTGCCGGCCAGTGTGATCCCGTTTCTGCTGCGCGCGGTCAACCTGCTCGGGATCGACAGCGTGATGCGCCCGCAGGCCGACCGGCGGCGCGCATGGGACCGGATCGCGCGCGATCTGCCCATGGAACGGCTGGAGGCGATGGTGGTGCCCGCCACGCTGGAGGACCTGCCCAAGCTGGGCGCGGCGATCCTGCAAGGCGAGGTCCGCGGGCGCATCGTGGTGGACCCGCGCCTGCCCGGCGACTGAGCTTTCGCGGCGCGGATCGGGCGCGAGGCCGCCGCAGGACGGCGGCCCCGGGCGGCCCCGGGCGGCAGCGGCCGACCCCGGCTGGAAGATTGTCGACGATTTGGCGTCACCCGTCCAGCGCGACCCGGGTCTCGCGCCACGCGTCCTTGTCCAGCGTGAGGCCCAGACCAGGCCGGTCGGGGATGTCGAGCCAGCCGTCCACGGGTTTCGGCGCATCGGTAAAGAGCGTCTCGCCCACTGCCACCATGCCCAGATGCCATTCCACGATCCAGCCGTTCATCATGCCGGCCAGAAGGTGCATGTTGAAGAGCGGCCAGCCGCCGCCATTGGCGATCGGCATGTTGTAGGTCTGGGCCAGATGGGCGGCCTTGCGCGCCTCGGTATAGCCTCCGCAATAGGTGACGTTCGGCTGCAGAATGTCGACGGCCTGATGCTCCACGAATTCGCGCAGCCGCCAGCGGTGCCCCTCCATCTGCCCGGCAGCGAGCGGGATGGAGGTGGCGCGCCGCAGATCGGCCAGCGCGCGGGCGTCATTCTGGGTCAGCGGTTCCTCGAACCATGTGATCCGGCATTCCTCGATCTCGCGGCAGAGGTATTTCGCCTCGACCGGGTTGAAGAGGTAATTGGCATCGATCATCAGATCGACATCATCGCCCACCGCATCGCGTATCACCTTGACGCGGCGCGCATCTTCACGCCAGCCGCCCTTGTCCACGGCGACCACCGACTTCAGCGCCCGAAAGCCCGCATCCAGATGCAGCCGCGCGGCCTCGGCAAGCTGGTCGCGGTCGTATTGCGGAAAGCCGAAGGTGCAATAGGCCGGCACCCTGTCGCGGGCGTTGCCCAGAAGCTGCGCCACCGACCGCCCCTCGGCCTTGCCCATGATATCCCACAGCGCGATATCGAGACACGACAGCGCCATCGAGATCGTGCCGGTCATCGCGCGCGGGTTCAGCCGCTGCCAGACCCGCTGGTGAATCTTCTCAATGTCGCGCACATCCATGTCGCGCACCACCGGCAGCACATGCTGTTCCAGCGCCACGATCACCGATTTCGCAAGGAAATGCCCGGTCAGCCCGTAGCCGACAATGCCCTCGTCGGTTTCGACCTGACAAAAGACGAAATGGGTCTGCTCGGCCCGGCCATAGCCTGCGACCTTGCCCTCCAGCAACGGTATCTCGATGGAAAAGCCATGCAGGCTGGCCCGGATGTCCTTGATGATCATCGTCATGCCCCTTTCTGAAAGGCAAAAGCCGTTTGAAACATCGCCCACAATATTGTAGACAATTTGGGCGCCAGAGAACCCAGAAGAGGCGGGATTGTCAATGACCACGGAAAACATTTCACCCGGCGCCGCTGCGCTGATGACGGGTTTCAGCCACCGCAGGGTGGCCACCAAGGGGGCCGAGATCAATGTCGCGGTCGGGGGCGAGGGGCCGCCGCTACTGCTGTTGCACGGAAATCCGCTGACCCATGTCAGCTGGCACAAGGTCGCCCCCGATCTGGCCCGCCATTTCACAATCGTCGCGCCCGACCTTCGTGGCTATGGCGACAGTTCCAAGCCCGACGGCGGGCCGGATCATTCCGCCTACAGTTTTCGCGCCATGGGCGAGGACAATTTCGAGGTGATGGACGCGCTGGGCTTCGACCGCTTCATGGTCGCCGGCCATGACCGGGGGGCGCGCGTCGGCTTTCGCATGGCGCTGGACCGGCCCGAGCGGATCGCGCGGCTGGCCGCGCTCGACATCGTGCCGACCCATCATGTGCTGAGCAATGTCAGCATGGGCTGGGGGCTGGAGAGCTATCACTGGTTCTTCATGGCGCAGAAGGCCCCGTTTCCGGAAAACCTGCTTTGCGCCGATCTGGATTACTACATCCGATACAAGCTCAACAAAAAGGGCGTGGGGCTGAAGATCTTCGCGCCCGAGGCGATGGCCGAATACATCCGCTGCACCACGCCAGAACAGATCCACGCCGTCTGCGAGGATTACCGCGCCACGGTCAGCGTCGATCTGGCCATGGACAGCGCCGAGTACGGCAAGCGCCGGATCACCTGCCCGACGCTCGTGCTCTGGGGCTCCAACAGCCATTGCGGCCGCCACTTCAAACCGATTGAGGCATGGCGCGAATGGTGCGACGATCTGCGCGGCTTTGCCGTGCCCACCGGCCATTACCCGGCGGAGGAGCGGCCCGATCTGATCGGGCCAGCGCTGGAAGCGTTCTTTCAGGGCCGCGAGCCCGCCCCGCAACCACACGAGGCCCGGATATGAAGACATTGACGGTTGCCGAGGCCCGCAAGCGGCTGCACGGCGGCGGCGAGATCGCCTTTTTGGACCTGCGCGAGGAGGGCGAGTTCGGGGAGTTGCACCCGCTCTTCGCGGTGCCCGCGCCCTATAGCCGGCTGGAGTTGATCATCGGCGGGCTGGTGCCCCGGCTGGACGCGTCGATACTGCTGATCGACGGCGGCGACGGCGTGGCCGAGGCCGGCGCGCGCAGGCTGGAGGCGATGGGCTACAGCGATGTCATGGTGGCCGAGGGCGGCATACCCGCATGGGACAAGGCGGGCTTTCCCCTCTACAAGGGCGTCAATGTGCCCTCCAAGACCCTTGGCGAACTGGCCGAAGAGGTCTGGCATCCGCAGATGATCACCGCCGAGGAACTGGCCGAATGGAAACGCGAGGGCCGCGAATTCGCCTTTTTCGACACGCGCCCGCCCGATGAATACGCCAAGATGCGGGTGCCCGGGGCCGTCTGCCTGCCCAATGGCGAGCTTGCCCACCGGTTCGAGTCGGTGGGGGACGATGGGCCGGTGGTGATCACCTGCGCCGGGCGCACCCGGGGCATCGTCGGCGCGGTCGGGCTGCATGTTCTGGGCACGGGCCAGCGGGTGCGCGCGCTCGAAAACGGCACGCAGGGCTGGGCGCTGGCCGGCCATACGCTGGAACGCGGCAACGAGGCCGGCCGCTACCCCGATCTGACGCCAGAAGGGCAGGCGGCCTCGCGCGCGCGGGCAGCCGACCTTTGCGCCCGCCACGACATCGCGCAGACCGACGCGGCTGCGCTGGCGGCGATGCTGGAAGAGGCCGGGCGCACAACCCATGTCTTCGATGTGCGCTCCGAGGCCGAGGCAGAGGCCGACCCGATTGCAGTCGCGACCCATGCGCTGGGCGGGCAATTGGTGCAGGCCACCGACCGCTGGGTGGGCACGCGCCGCAGCCGGATCGTGATGTGCTGCGATACCGGCCTGCGCTCGGCGCTGGCGGCCTTCTGGCTCAAGCAGCTTGGCTATGATGCCCATGTGTTGACCGTCGATGACGCCCTGCGCGCCCTGCCCGCACGCACCCTGCCCACCGTGCCGGGGAATGCCGGCGGGGCCGCGACGATCACGGCGGCCGAGGCGCTGGCGCGGCAGCAGGCCGGGGCGACGCTGGTCGATCTGCGCCCCTCGCGGGCCTATCGCGCCGGGCATGTGGCCGGGGCCGTCTGGTCGATCCGGCCGCGTCTGGGCAAGCTGGCGGCAGAGGCCGGCGCAGCGGGCGAGGTGATCCTCGTGGCCGAACGTCCCGAGATGGCGGCGCTCGCCGCGCAGGACCTGCGCGAGGCGGGCATGCAGCGCATCGCCATCGTGGAGGGCGGGCAAGAGGCGCTCGAAGCCGCCGGCGCCATGCCGGAGGCCAGCCCGGAGTCGCCCACCGACGCGGAGGCAATCGACTTCCTGTTGTTCGTGCATGACCGCCACGACGGCAATCTGGAATCCTCGCGCCGCTATCTGGCGTGGGAAACGGCGCTCGTTGCCCAACTCGACGAAGCCGAACGCGCCGAATACAGGCTTTTCCATCCCATCGACGGCAAGGCCGCCTGAGAACGGGCCGCGGGCCACAACCGGGAACGAAAGGGCCGCGACACATGTCGCGGCCCTTTCGCTATCCTGCGTTCCACCCGCCGGGCGCGGGTCATTCCTCTTCGGCGAGGATCGTCTTGCCTTTCTTGCGCCGGCGGTGCTTGGCATAGGCCGAGGCGCCGATCGACACGAGCATCAGGGCAAAGATCGTCAGTGCACCCGGGCGGGTCAACGCATAGTTGAAGATGCCCTCGATGCTCTGACGCCCGATCTGGAATGTCCGCGCAAGTTCGTTTTCGAGCATCCGGCCCAGAAGCAGCCCGACCACCGTCGCCGCGACAGGGTATTGATAGCGCACCATCGCCCAGCCCAGGACCGAAAATACCACGAGCGTGATCGGGCCGGCCGCGCTGCCCTCGATCGCGTAGGAGCCGAAGGCCGCCACCACCAGCACGCTGGGGATCAGGAACCGCAGCGGCACCCGCACCACATAGCCCGCGATATAGACGAACCCGAGCCCCACGATCAGCAGTAGCACCGCCTGGGCAAAATTGGCGAAGATGATCGCATAGACGATATCCATCTGGTTGGCGATAAAGCTGGGGCCGCCCACGATGTTGTTCATCGCGAAAGCCGCAAGCAGGATCGCCGTGGCCCCGCCGCCGGGGATGCCAAGCGCGAGCATGGTCGCCATCGCACCCCCTTCGGAGGAGGAATTCGCGCTCTCCGCGGCGATCACGCCCTTGGGGTTGCCGGTGCCGAAGGTGTCGCTGTCGGGCGCGTTGCGCTTGGTCTCGGCATAGGACAGCAGGTTCGAGATCGACGATCCGACCCCGGGGATCGACCCCACCAGCACCCCGATCATCGCACCGCGGCCGATGATGAAGGGCTGCTTGAACGACATGCGCATGCCCGAGATGATCTTGCGAAAGCTGATACTGCGCGAGGCTTCGTCCGAAATCAGGTATTTCGTGTTGATCAGCCCCAGAAGCTGGCTCGCTGCCAGAAGCCCCATCATCGCCGGGATCACCGGCACGCCGTCGAACAGCCAGGGAATGTCCATCGTGCCGCGGATGAAGCCGGCCGAACTGAACCCGACCGTACCCAGCAGGACGCCGAAAACCCCCGCAAGCAGCCCGCGCAGCATCGACTTGCTCGCCAGAGAGCCGATGAGCAACATGCCCCACACAGCCACGGCGAAAAGCTCCAGCGGGCCGAGCCGCAGCACCACGCGCGACACCGGCGCGATCAAGAACATCAGCAGCGCATAACTGACCAGCGTGCCGAAGACCGACGCGGCAAGCGCCACGCCCAGCGCCTCGTTGTGCCGGCCCGACCGCGCCATGGGATAGCCGTCGAATGTGGTGGCAACAGCCGAGGTGGTGCCGGGAATGTTCATCAGAACGGCCGGCACAGACCCGCCGAAACCCGCCGCCGTATAGATCGCCGTCAGAAAGATGATCGCCGGCAGGAACTCCATATAGAGCGTCATCGGCAGGAAGATCGCCATCGCCATGGTGATCGAGATCCCCGGCATCGCACCGAAGAAAAGCCCGATCATAAGGCCCGGGATCAGCCAGAGCCACGCCTCGAAGGACGACGTCAGCAGCGCGACCGCGCCGGCCAAACTGTTCATGTCGATCATGCCGGCGCCCTCAGAGAACGGTTAGGGGAAAGGGAAACGGAATGATCGCGCCGTAGCCCCAGATGAGCAGCGCGGTGAAGGCGGCACTGAACCCGAGATTCAGAAACCAGTTGCGTTCACCGCACAGACGAAGGCCGACGACCATGAAGGAAAAGGTAGCCACATCGAAACCCACGTATTGCATCGACAGCGCAAAGGCGATGAAGGCCGCCATCAGCGTGAAGACACGCGCCAGATCGCCGATGGTTTCCTTTTCGCCCTCTTCCTCGTCCGGGCCGACACGCCGGAAGCATTGCGGGACAAGTGCCAGCACCAGAAAGAGCGCGAAGATCGAAGCGGGTTGCACCAGAAGCAGGTTGACCGTCCGCATGGACGCCGCGCGCGTATCCATCCAGTAATAGATGACGACGGCGGCGATCACGGCAAGCAGCAGCAGATGCCCCCACATCACCACGATCCGCCCGGGTTTCGATGCCATTCTCAGCCCCCCTTCCATGCGAAAGGGGCCGCCCGGCGCACCGGACGGCCCTTTGTTTCCTGCCTACCGGTCAGTCTCCGACCAACAGGTCCAGATACTGCTCCATCAGCGCCGCGGTGCTGCGCAGCTGCCGGTTGGAGGTTTCGGGCCCATACCACGTGGTGGCGAGCTGCTGCTCCTCGAGCGAGGCGATATTCGCCGGATCCTTCGAGGCCGTCTCGATCGCGTCCAGAAGGATCTGGTAGCGGTCGGGATGATTCTCGACGAAGGAGCTGTGCACGCCGAAGCCGCGTTGCGACCCCGCGACGAACGGCGCGTCATCGCCAAGAACATTGGTGATCAGCGCGCCTTCCCAGCCGTCGCGCTGTTCGTCGGAGAAGGTCAGCAGCGGGCGGATCTGTTCCGCCAGCGGCAGGAAGCCCTGCCCGCCCACAAGCGCGACATCCACCACGCCACCGGCAGCCGCATTCCGGGCCGGTCCGCCACCATCATAGTTCACGAGCGTCAGGTCGTCAGTACTGATCCCCTCGGCCTCCATGAGGATGGTGAGATTCACAAGGTCGGCCGAGGCCGGCTGCACACCGATTGACACGCTCGCCGGATCGTTGCGAATGCGCTCCATCACATCGTCGATGCTGTGCAGATCCGAATCGGCCGACGTCGCCATCAGCGTGTAGTCCTGCGACGGCAGGTTGATCATGTGGAAGTCTTCGACCGTGAAGGTCGCGTTCTGCGTCAGGATGTTCAGCGGGATGTAAGGGCCGAAGGAACTGAGGCAGATGGTGTAGCCGTCATCGGGCTGCTGCATGAAGAAGGTATGGCCCAGCAGCGCGCCGGCGCCACCGCGGTTGACGATGTTCAGCGGCTGGCCGAGCAGGGGCTGCAGCATCGGCGCGAAGGCCCGCGCCAGACGGTCGTTGTAGCCGCCGGTGTTGAACGGAACGACCACGGAGATCGGGCGGCTCGGATAGCCGCTTTGCGCGCGCAGGATCGCCGGGGATGCCACGGTTGCCGCTGCGGCGCTGACGCCGGCCAGCCGAAGCATGTCGCGACGTGAGAACTTGTTGGTCATGGACTCCTCCAATGTGCACTGGGATTACTCGCTCCGGCAGACAGCGCCGGGTGCGGGGCGCCCAACTCACCCCTCGCCCAGAGCCTATGGGTTTGAAGAATTCTGTCAACAATTTTGATGCAGCTTGCCGGAAGAAGCTGCAAAACGGCGCATTTCCCGGGGTGTGAACCGATACGCACCGCCACAGCCACAGCCGAATCGCACCGCAAAGACTCGACGTAAACCTATATTTTCAATCAGAATACAGTTGTATACCATAGTCGGCGGAGGACCATCGCCTCACGAAGCAGTGCAACCGCAAAAGCTGGCTCAACTGTTGACAATATACGCAGAGAAGGGTTTTAACGGAGCGACCGCGCTGCCGGCAAGACGCCGTTGACGGCCCGTGGCCAGCGCATGCGCGCCGTCGCGCACCACCAATGTAAGTCTTCTCGAAAGGAACAACCATGGCAAAGGACGATACTGCACAATCCAAAGGCAACGGGCTGACGGCGGAGGTTGCGCGCTTCGTGCTCGGCACCGAGGCCGGCGCCCTGCCCGCCGTGGTGGTGGAAAACGGCCGGAAATCGATTCTCGACGGGCTCGGGCTGGCGTTGTCGGGCTCGGTTGCGCAGAGCGGGGTGCTGGTGCGCCGCCATCTCGACGACATCTCCGCGGCCGGCGAAGGCGCCACCGTGATCGGCTCCGACCGCAAGGCGCCGCCGCGCTTCGCGGCCTTCGCCAATGGTGTCGGCATCCATGCCGACGATTACGACGACACCCAGCTTGCCGTGGCCAAGGACCGGGTCTACGGCCTTCTGACCCACCCGACCGCACCGGCGCTGCCCTCGGCGCTCGCCATGGGCGAGGTGCTTGGCAGCAGCGGCGCCGATGTCATGCTGGCCTATCATCTGGGCGTCGAGGTCGAATGCAAGATCGCCGAGGCGATCAACCCGCGCCATTACCAGACCGGCTTTCACGCCACCGCAACCTGCGGCACCTATGCCTCGGCCTCGGCTGCCGGGCGGCTGATGGGGCTTGACGAAGATGCGATGCTTCGCGCGCTGTCCATCGCCGGCAGCCAGTCGGCCGGCCTGCGCGAGAATTTCGGCACGATGACCAAGCCCTTCCATGCCGGCCGGTCGTCCGAAAGCGGGATCGTGGCGGCGCAGTTCGCCTCCTACGGCTGGAGCGCCGCGCCCACGATCCTCGAGGCGCCGCGCGGCTTTTTCTCGGCCGCGGGCGGTGGCTATGACGAAGCGGCGATTCACGGCAAGCTCGGCAACCCCTGGACCTTTGACAGCCCCGGCGTGTCGATCAAGCCGCATCCCTCGGGCTCGCTCACCCACCCCGGCATGACCGAGATGCTGCGCCTGATCGAAGAAAACGACATCAAGCCCGGCGATGTGAAGCGGGTGCGCGTGGGCACCAATTCCAACATGCCCAACGCGCTGATCCACCATCGCCCGCAGAACGAGCTGCAGGCCAAGTTCTCGATGGAATTCTGCATGGCGATCCTGCTGCTGGAGCGTCGCGCCGGGCTGAACGAATTCACCGACGAGGTGGTGATGCGCCCCGATGTGCAGGCGATGATCGAAAAGGTCGATTTCGTGGTGGATGACCGGGCCGAGGCCGCAGGCTATCACCTGATGACGACCTATATCGACATCGAACTCGCCGATGGCCGGACGATCTCGGGCAAGGCCGATTTCGGCCGCGGCAGCCCCGCCATCCCCATGAGCTATGACGAGGTGGCCACCAAGTTCCTCGAATGCGCGGAATTCGCGAATTGGGACATGGGCCGCGCGCGCGAAGTCGTGGCGCGGGTTGCGGAATTCGAGAAACTGACCGATGTGCGGGGGCTGATGAGCCTGCTGCGCAAGGGTTGAACATGGCACCGGGCGGACCAGACGACGCCGCAAAGACCAAGGCCGCCCCCGGCGGCTGGCGCCAGCGCCTGCACGCGGCGGTGGCGTCGGGCCTATTGTGGCGTCTGGTCCGCACCTATGCCATCGCCGCCGTGGCCGGGGCGGCGGCGACGCAGATCAACATCCCGCTGCCGTGGATGCTCGGGCCATTTTTCGTCTGGGCCGCCATCGCGCTGATCGGGCCGCGCCCGCAACTGCTGCCCATGGGGCGCGAACTGGCGCAAGTGGCGATCGGGGTCGTGGTGGGGATGCGCTTTACCCTGCCGATCCTGCTGGCAACCGCAGGCCTGCTGCCGGCGATCTTTCTGGGCACGGTCTACATGATCGTGGTGACGACGCTGGCGGCGGCGCTGCTGGCATGGCTTGCGCGGCTCGATCACGTGACCGCTTTCTTCGCCACAGCGGCCGGCGGCGTGGCCGATATGGCCGCGGTTGCCAAGACCTATGGCGGCCAGTCGCAGGCGGTGGCCGTTGTCCATGCGCTGCGCTATTCGCTGGTGGTGGCGATCGTGCCCTTTGCCGTCTTCTTCTTCGGCACCCATGGCGAGGCGCTGGACATCATCGCGGAGGAAACCGGCGGCTCCATCCTGCTGGTGCCCGTGGCGCTGGCGCTTGGCTATCTGGGCGCGCGCGCGCTCAAGCCCACGCCGCTGCCAAACCCCTGGCTCGTGGGGCCGATCTTCGTGGGCGTGGCGCTGGGCCTGTCGGGCGTCTTCGACGTGTATTTCCCGCCGATCATCGTGATCGTCGCACAGATCGCCCTGGGCACATGGCTGGGCGCGCAGATCAACCGCGCGCAGATGACGGCGCTGCCGCGGGTGACGGCGGCCGGTATGGTCATCGCCGGTTTCATGATCGCCGGCGCGGCGCTAGGCGCTGTCGTGACGGCCCAAGCGACCGGCCTGCCCTTCGCCATCGCCTTTCTGGGCCTCGCACCCGCCAGCATCACCGAGATGGTGCTGACCGCCAAGGCAATGAATCTGGAGGCCGAGGCCGTGATCGCCTTTCACATCCTGCGCATCGCACTGGTGTCTTCGACGGTGCTGATCGTCTTCAAGCTGTATCTGAAACTGAGAGGAGCAAGCCTTGGATCTTCATCTTAAAGGACGCCGCATTCTGGTCATCGGCGGCAGCTATGGCATCGGCAAGGCCACCGCGGCGCTGCTGGTGAAAGAAGGGGCGGAGGTGATCATCGCCTCGCGCTCGGCCGAAAACCTGACCGCCGCGGCCGCCGATATCGCCGCCGAAACCGGCGCTGACGCCCCCCGGACGCTGGTCTGCGACCTGACGCAGGCGGGCGCGGGCGAGGTGCTGACGCAAGCGGTCGCCGATCACTGGGGCGGCGCGCTCGACGGGCTGATTTCGGCGGTGGGCGGCTCCATCCGGTCGGCCTTCGAGGACCTGAGCGATGACGACTGGATGGCGAATTACCAGTTCAACGTGCTCTCGACAGTGCGCGCGATCCGGGCGCTGCTGCCGGCGCTGGAGGCGGGCAATGCACCCTCGATCGTGACGCTGGGTGCGGCGGCCTCCAAGATGCCCTATCAGCACCAGATCGCCTCGAATGTGCACAAGGCCGGGCTTTTGGGGCTGAACAAGACGCTGGCGGCGGAGCTTGCGCCGCGCGGCATCCGGGTGAACCTTGTCGCGCCGGGGCGCACGGTCACCCCGCTCTGGACCAATCGCGCCGACAAGATGTCGGCCGAGGACGGCCGCTCGCGCGAGGAGATCTTTGCCGAATTCTCCCGCGACATTCCGCTGGCACGCTTCGGCCAGCCCGAGGAGGTCGCGGTCATGGCGGTGTGGATGTCGAGCCCGCTGGCCAGCTACGTCACCGGACAGGCAGTGAATGTGGACGGCGGGATCGCCCGCGGCCTGCTCTGAAAACAAAAGGAGACCAAGATGAACGCCCATCATCAGGAAGCCGATCTGGGGATCCCCAAGGTCACCGCGACGCTTGCCGACTGGATCGTCGGACTGCAGGCTGACGACATCCCGGCCGAGGTCCGGCGCGAGGGGCTGCGCACCTTCGTCAACTGGGTCGGCTGCGCCGTCGGCGGCGCCCGGCACGAGACCGCCGATGCCGCTCTTCGGGCGTTCACACCCTTCTCCGGGCAGCAGGTTTCGACCGTTCTGGGCCGGCCCGAGCGGCTGGACCCGGCCCATGCCGCCCTGATGAACGGGATCACCAGCCATGTGCTGGATTACGACGACACCCATCTGAGAACGATTCTGCACCCGGCCGGCCCCGTCGCCTCGGCCCTGCTGGCGCTGGCCGAGATGCGCCCGGTGTCGGGCGCCGATCTGCTCACCGCGCTGGTCGCCGGGGTGGAGACGGAATGCAGGATCGCCAATGCCATCTACCCCGACCATTACGACCGGGGCTGGCACATCACCGGCACCGCCGGGGTTTTCGGCGCCGCCGCTGCGGTGGGCCGGATGATCGGGCTCGATGCGCAGCGGATGCGCTGGGCGCTGGGGCTTGCGGCCT
The DNA here is from genome assembly GCA_007129775.1 of Paracoccaceae bacterium. Lineage (GTDB taxonomy): Bacteria > Pseudomonadota > Alphaproteobacteria > Rhodobacterales > Rhodobacteraceae > Rhodobaculum. The sequence continues at coordinate 12,813 of SKUV01000234.1, forward strand.
CGCAATCCTCGGGCCTGCGCGAGATGTTCGGGACGATGACGAAAAGCTTCCATCCCGGCATCGCGGCCCGCAACGGCATGATGGCGGCGCTGATGGCCGAGGCCGGATACGACAGTTCCGAACGCGCGCTCGAAGCCCCGCGCGGCTTTGCCCATGTGATGTCGGACAAGCAGGACTGGGCCGAAATCCTCGACGGGCTGGGCACGCATTGGGAGGCCGCGACCAACAGCTACAAGCCGTTCGCCTGCGGCATCGTCATCCACCCGGCCATCGACGGCTGCATCCAGCTGCGCGACGAACTGGGCGCCGAGAAGGTCGGGCAGATCGCCGCGGTCCGGCTGCGCGCCCATCCGCTGGTGCTGGAACTGACCGGTCGCAAGACGCCCAAGACCGAACTGGAAGGCAAGTTCAGCGTCTATCACTGCGCTTCGGTCGCGCTGCTGCATGGCGATGGCGCGCCCACAGCCTTTACCGACGAGATCGTGAACGATGCCGCCGTGGTGGCGCTGCGCGGGCTGATCGAGGTCGAGGCCAACCCCGATTGCCACAGCGCGTCGGTGGATATCGAGGTCACGCTGAAAGACGGCAGCACCCATACGAAACACGTGGAACGGGCCATCGGCAGCGCCGAAAAGCCGCTGACCGACGCGCAGCTTGATCGCAAGTTCACCGATCAGGCGGCGCTGGTCGTCGGCCCCGAGGTGACGGAGCGGCTGCGCGCCGTCGCCTGGGCGCTGGAAAGCCTTGACGACGCCAGCGAGGTCGCGCGCGCTTCCGTTCCGGACTCCGTGGCAGGGTGATCCGATCATGAGCGACGCAGCAAGCAAGACACTCAGGATCGGCATCCTCGAAGGCGACGACATCGGGCACGAGATCGTGCCGGCCTCGGTGCGCATCGCGCGCGCCGCGGCCGAGGCGGCCGGCCAGCCCATCGAATGGGTCGATGTTCCCATCGGGCGCCGCGCGCTCGACACCCACGGGCATACGATGCCCGAGGGCACGCTCGACACGCTCGCGGGGCTGGACGGCTGGATCCTCGGCCCGATCGGGCATCGCGAATATCCCAAGGTGCCCGAGGCCATCAATCCGCACCCGATCCTGCGCAAGCATTTCGACCTGTTTGCCAATGTCCGGCCGACCCGGTCCTTCCCGGGCATCGGCTGCCTGCATGACGATATCGATCTGGTGATCGTGCGCGAAAACAACGAGGGCTTTCAGCCCGACCGCAACGTGGTCGCCGGCTCGGGAGAGTTCCGCCCCAGCCACGACATGACGATCTCGGTCCGGGTGATTTCGGCCGCGGGCTCGCAAAAGGTCGCCCGCGCCGCCTTCGAGCTTGCGCGCAGCCGCCGCAAGCGGCTGACGCTCGTGCACAAGAACACGGTGTTCAAGCTGGGCTGCGGCATGTTCGTGGACAATTGCTACGAGGTCGCCAAGGATTACCCCGACGTGACGGTGGACGAGGTGATCGTGGACACCATGGCCATGCGGCTGGTGCGCGATCCGCAAAGCTTCGACACGATCGTCACCACGAACATGTTCGGCGACATCCTGACCGACGAGGCCGCAGGCCTGGTGGGCGGGCTGGGCATGGCCCCGGGGCTCTGCATCGGGCGCGGGTCGGTGGCCATGGCGCAGGCCACCCACGGCTCGGCCCCCGATATTGCCGGGCAGAACCTCGCCAACCCGTTCGCCATGATCGAATCCACGCGGATGCTGTTCGACTGGCTCGGCAATCACCACGGCATCGCGCCGGTGCTTGATCTGTCACGGCACATGAAGCGCGGCATCGACGCGGCCCTGGCCGATCCGGCCACCCGCACCCCCGATATCCGCGGCACCGGCACGCAGCAGGACATGATCGAAGGTATCCTTCGGGGAATGGAGGCGGCATGAAGACCCACAGACTGGCCGTGATCGGCGGCGACGGGGTCGGCCACGAGGTGATCGCGGCCGGC
>SKUV01000041.1 GCA_007129775.1 Paracoccaceae bacterium
CACCGCCTCGGGGTGATAGAGCGCGGCCGCCAGCGCCACCGCGCCGCCCGGCTCCAGCACGATCTTGAGCCTCAGAAACGCCGCCTGCATCGCCTGCAGCGCCTGCGCCTCGGTCACGACAATGCCGGGCCCGCAGAGCCGCACCATCACCGGGAACGTCAGCCGCCCGGGCTCCGGCGTCACGATGGCGTCACACAGCCCGCTTTCCGGGCCGGAATTGCGCAGGATCCGCCCGGCGGCAAGCGAGCGCGTGGTATCGTCGAAGCCCGCGGGCTCCACCGGGCGGGCGCGCAGATCGGGGGCCGCGCGCTCCAGGGCCAGGGCGATGCCCGAGGTCAGCCCGCCGCCGCCGCAGCAGACCAGCACATCGGCCCGCCTCACCCCCGCCTCCGCGGCCTGTTCGGCGATCTCCAGCCCCGCGGTGCCCTGACCGGCGATCACCATGGGCTCGTCGAAGGGCCGGATCAGCGTCAGCCCACGCTCGCGCGCAAGGCGCGTGCCGATGGCGTCGCGATCCTCGCGCTGGCGATCGTAAAGCACCACCTCGGCGCCCAGCGCCCTTGTGTTGGCGATCTTCAGCCGCGGCGCATCTTCGGGCATCACGATCACCGCCGGCACCCCGTGCCGCTGTGCCGCATGGGCAACGCCTTGGGCGTGATTGCCTGAAGAATAGGCGATAACGCCTTGTTTCCGAATGCTCTCCGGAAGCGCCGACAAGGCTGACCACGCCCCGCGAAACTTGAACGATCCGGTGTGCTGCAGGCATTCCGCCTTGACCAGAACGCGCCGTCCCGCCAGCGCATCCAGAAAGGGCGAGGACAACAGCGGCGTGCGCCGTACCACGCCCGACAGGCGTTCGGCCGCAGCAAGGACGGCCGTGTGATCGGGCGGTGCGTGTTCGGGGGTGTCTGTCATGGTCGGGTATGTCCGGTTGGATGCGGGCGCCGTCAGAGGCAGGCGCCCAGAAACAGGTGAATGGCGCGGAGGCTTTCGGGTTCATCGAGAAAGGGCACATGGCCGCGGCCCTCCACCTCTTCGGCGATCATGTCGGGCCGGCGGCGCAGCATCTCGGCCAGCGTGCCGGAAGACAGCAGGTCCGAGGCCACGCCACGGATCACCGCCAGCGGCAGGCCATCCAGCGCATCGAAGAGCGGCCACAGATCGGCCGGCGGCGCGCGCAACGCTGTCTCGAACGCGGTGCGCAAGGCCGGATCATACGTGATTTCAAGGCCCTGCTCGGTGACCTTGAAGTGCTTTTCAGCCTCCGCCATCCAGCGCGCGCGCGGCACGTCACGGAATTCCGGCGCGTTGCGTTCAAGCGCTAGCGCCGCTGCGGCATGGCTGCGGGCGGCGGGGTTGCGGCCGATGTAATCGGCGATGCGGGCGAGACCCTCGGGCGCAAGCTCCGGCCCGACATCGTTGAGGCACAGCCCGCGCAGCCGGTCCTTCGCCGTGGCCGCCAGATACATTCCGATCAGTCCGCCGCGCGAGGTGCCCAGCACCGCCGCATCGTCCAGTCCCAGATGATCCAAGAGCGCGATCTGATCCGCCGCCTCCTGCGCGATGGTATAGGTTTCGGCTCCCGTCCAGTCCGAGCCGCCGCGGCCGCGGTAATCGGGCCGGATCAGGCGCAGGGGCGGCAGATGGGGCGCCAGATAGTCGAAATCCGCGCCCGTGCGCGTCAGCCCCGGCAAGCACAAGAGCGCGAGCCCGTGGCCCTCGTCGGTGTAATGCAGGCGGGCGCCATCGGGCGCGGTGAAATGGGGCATCGGCGTCGAGCGGCTTTCGCGGAGGCGCTGTCCTGAGGCGCGGTTCTGTGGAAGACTGGCACAGCGCGCAGGACGGGAAAAGCGCAAAAGCCCGTCCGGCCCCCGGCGGGCGGGGTTTACATCATGGCACGCTCCGTTAGGCTCCGGGTCACGACGCAGGAGCACCCGGGCGACGCCGCGGCCTCCCGAATCCATCCCAGCCAGAGAGTTTTATCATGTCCGAGGTCAAGACGGGCGACACCGTCCGCATTCATTACACCGGCACGCTGGAAGACGGCAGCGTGTTCGACAGTTCGCGCGACCGGGAGCCGCTGGAATTCACCGTGGGGTCGGGGCAGATCATCCCCGGGCTCGATCAGGCCATGCCCGGCATGCAGGTGGGCGAGGAAAAGACCGTCGCGATCCCCTGCGAGCAAGCCTATGGCCCGCACGATCCGAACGGCCGTCAGACGATTCCGCGCGACCAGATTCCCGGGCATATCCCGCTGGAGGTCGGCACGCCGTTGCAGATGCAACTGCCCGACGGGCGGCAGATGGCCGTCACCGTGGCCGATGTGAGCGACAGCGAGGTCGTGCTGGATGCCAATCACCCGCTGGCCGGCAAGACGCTGACCTTCGATGTGGAGATGGTCGAGATCGTCTGAACAGGCAGGGCGGCGGGCCGGTCCGGCGGAGCTCTCCGGGCTTTGCCGTGGCGGCCGGCCGCGCGTCTGACCGACCTGACCGGCGTGGCCTTATCTGCGCGCCGGTCAGCGCCGCCACACGCGCCGGCGCGTGTGGCCCTTTCACTGCAAAAGTCGCTGAACCCGTTACTGCGCGGCGGAGGACGACGGCGGCACGTCTTCGGATTGTGTGCTGTCAGCAGCCTCTTCGCGCGGTTTGCGCGGGGCGCGGCGGCGTGGGGCGGGTTTGGCCTCGGCCGGATCATCCGGGCTGCCGCCCGTTTCGGTGGCGCCGCTATCGGGTGCGGTGCCGGCCGGGTCGCTGTTGCGCGGTGCGCGGGGCTTGCGGCGCGGCTTGGCCGGGCGTGGTGCCTCGGGCGTCTCGACGAGGGTGCTGCCGTCATCGCCCGATGACAGGTCGATCACATCGGCAGAGCTTGCGGCGCCCGCTTCCTGCGTCCGGGCGGCGGCGCCATCATCGCGCGCCGGGCGCAGGGCCTGCGGCCGGTCGTCGCGCTGCGACTCGGCCTGCTGATCGCCCCGCTCATGGCGGGGCTGGCGCTGGCCGTCGCGGCCCTGGTTGTCGCGGCCCTGGCTGTCGCCATCATGGCCCCGGCCGTGGCGCTGACCGTTCTGGTTGCGCGGATTGTCGCGGTTGTTGTCGCGATTCTGCTCTGCCGCAGCATTGCGCGCGGCATCCTCGCGCGCCATTTCGCGCTGCGCCTCGCCCAGCATTCGCGTGTAATGCTCGGCATGCTGCAGAAAATTCTCGGCCGCGACCCGGTCGTTGGACAATTGCGCGTCGCGCGCCAGCACCAGATACTTGTCGATGATCTGTTGCGGCGTGCCGCGCACCTTGCCCTCGGGGCCGGAGCTGTCGAAGACGCGGTTGACGATATTGCCGAGTGAGCGGGAGCGGTTCGCCTTGGACCGCGAGCGTGACTTTGGAGATCTCATGCGTGTCGCTTGTTCAGCCTTGAACTGGGTTTGGGCGTGTCCCGGACCATGCGGCCTGCATGGTTCTGTGCGCCGGGCTTAGGTCCCTATTTCGGCTTGTCGTGTCGGGGAACTGACGTGGCGTTCGCCCGGAACGCCTTCACTAAACACGACGGGCGCAGGGAAACAAGGGGTTTTTCGCATTTCGCGAGGAGTGGCGCTGATTTGTCGGCGCGGCCGGGCGCTGGCGTTGCAGCACGGTCACGAAAACCGCGCGATCAGGACGCGGGGGCGGCCGTCCATATCGGCACGCCGTTCGATGGCGTTGGCACCGGCTTCCTGCAGAATCGCAGCCACCGCATCGGCCTGCCCGTCGCCCATTTCCAGCGCCAGTCGGCCGCCCGGGCGCAGATGCGGGGGGGCAGCGGCGGCGATACGACGATAGGCGGAAAAGCCGTCGGGGCCGGGGCTGAGCGCCACGCCGGGCTCCCAACTGCGCACCTCGGGCTCCAGCGCGGGCAGGTCGGCCTCTGCGATATAGGGCGGGTTCGACACGATCAGATCGAAGCGCCCGGCCAGCCCCTCTGCCCAGTCGCCCCGGCGAAAGGTCGCGCGCTCCGCCACGCCGAGGGCTGTGGCATTGGCCCGCGCCACGGCCAGCGCAGGCTCCGAGATATCGACACCCACCCCGCGCGCACCGGGCCGTTCGGCCAGAAGCGTCAGCAGGATGCAGCCGGAACCGGTGCCGAAATCCAGCACATCGGCGAAATCCTGCTCCAGCGCCGCCGCGATCAGCGTTTCGGTCTCGGGCCGCGGGTCGAGCACATCGGGGGTGACGGCGAAGGGCCG
>SKUV01000182.1 GCA_007129775.1 Paracoccaceae bacterium
AGCGCCGGCAGCGCGAAATCGGGGCTGCCCATGAAGACGACACGCATCAGCCCGCACCACCCGCCGCCCGGAGCGCGTGGCGCCGGGCCTTCATCTGCGGTGCAGGGCGGAGCGCGGCGCCGGTCATGGGCGGCGCATCAGGCCCGGGCCTGTTCGCGCTTGAGCTTCATCATCTTGCGGGTGATCAGCTGGCGCTTGAGCGGGCCGAGATAATCGATGAAGAGCTTGCCGTCGAGATGGTCGATCTCGTGCTGCACGCAGGTCGCCCAGAGGCCGCTGAACGGCTCTTCGTGCTCCGCGCCGGTCTCGTCGCGCCAGCGTACGCGCACCTCGGCGGGGCGCTCGATTTCGGCGTATTGCTCGGGGATCGACAGGCAGCCTTCCTCGTAGCTGCTGCGCGCCTCGGAGGCCCATGTGATCTCGGGGTTGAACAGGATCATCGGGCGCGGCTCCGCCTCCGGGTCCTTGATGCAATCCATCACGATCAGGCGTTTGGAAACACCGATCTGCGGCGCGGCGAGCCCGATGCCGGGGGCGTCATACATCGTCTCCAGCATGTCGCGGGCAAGCGCCACCAGATCGGGCGTGATTTCGGCCACCGGGGCTGCGGGTTTCTTCAGCCGCGGGTCGGGGTGCAAAAGGATCGGACGGATCGTCATGCGCCGTATTTAGCGGGGCGCCGTCGGGCCCGCAAGCCGGCTTGACGCGCGCGCAAGGCGGGGCCATAGCTGCGGTTTCGGATTTCCGGAGGGCAGGGATGACCAGGACCACAGACGACCGGCCGCAGCGGCGCCGAGCAGACTGTGCGCAGGCCGCGGCAGGCCGGGCGGAGGCGGTGTGATGGCGGAGCGGAGCCTTGCCGAACAGGCGCGCGCCGAGACGCGCAAGGCGCTGTCGTTCGGGGCCGCGGCGGCATGCTGGCTGCCGGCATGGCTGACCTATGATGTGCCGCTGGCCGGCGGCTGGCCACTTGGTCGCGTGCTTCTGTATCTGGGGCTGGTGCTTGGCGCGCCCGGTATCCTCGCCAGCATCTGGGGCGATACGCGGTCGATCCTTGCCCCGTGGCGCGGGAGCGAGGCGGAGCGCGCGCGCGACATGATGGCCAGTGCGACGGCGGGCACGATCGCGCTGCAGTTGGCGATCTGGATGTCCGTCGCCTCGCTTCTCGGGCTCTGGCCGCTGGCGGGCCACGAGGTCGGGCTGGCCACCGTCATCGCCTTCGCCCTGACCGAGCAGACGCGCAGGACGTTGCTGATCCGGCGCGAGGCGGCCCGGGCGGGCTGAGCGCCGGGTGCGTGGCGCGACACTTGACGTGGCAGCGCGCGGTGGCAATATGTAACCTTGGGGTTACATAAGGGCGCGCGATGTTCGACGACGAAAACGATTGGCGGCGCAAGCGGCTCAGGTTCATTCTGCAGAGCGCTGCGATAGCCCTTGGTGCATGTCTGCTGCTTGTCATCGCGCCGGCGCTGGGGCTGGAGAGGGGCGCGTTGATGCCCTTTCTGGCCGGAATCGTCGGCTCGGGCCTCGGGGTCGGGCTGGTGGTGTTTCGTCGTGGGGAGCGGCTGGCGCCCGAAACGGTGGAGCGGATCGAGGCCGCACAGGCCGGCATCGAGACGCGCAGCGCGCTGGCCTTCTGGGCGTCGGCGGTTTTGTGGCTGGGCAGTTGGCTGACGTGGGATCTGGCCCTCGGCGGGGGCTGGACGTTCGGTATCGCTTTGCTGTTTCTCGGGTTTCTGCCGCTTCTGCTCGTCTGGCCCGATCTGTTGCGCAGCCTGCGTCGCGATGCGCAGTCGGCGTGGAACCCCGCGCTGCATGATGAGCGCGCGCGCGCGGTGCACGACCGGACGATGGCCAGCGCCGGCCTGATCGCCTTTCAGGTGGCGCTGTGGCTTTCGGCTCTGTCGCTCGTCGGTATCTGGCCGCTTGCCGGTCACGAACTGGGCCTGCTCACCGGCGGGGCGTTCATGCTGGCGGCGCAGACCCGCACGGCGCTTCAGGCGCGGCGCGATGCGCGGCAGCAGGGCTGATCGGGCCGCGTCGAAGAGCCCGCCAGAAAGTCGGCAAGGGACATGCACGACAGCCAGTTGCACAACCGATTGCGCCCCCTGCGCACAGCGCGCGGCCTGACGCAGGCCGATCTGGCCGCCCGCGTCGGCGTCAGCCGCAAGACCATCAACACCGTCGAGAATGGCGTCTTCATCCCCTCGACCCTGCTCGCCCTGAAAATCGCGGCCGCACTGGGCGAGCCGGTGGAGGCGGTTTTCGCGCTTGAACCTTTTCCGGCGCTGCCGGATGGTGGCGCAAACGGAGACACTGCATGAATTTCGACGAGGTTCTGGACCGGCGCGGCACCCATTCGATGAAATGGGACATGATGGAGGCGCGCTATGGCGTGCCCAACGATACCGGGATCCCGATGTGGGTGGCCGATATGGATTTCCGCCCGCCGGCCTGCGTGCAGGCGGCGCTGGAGGCGCTGGCCGATCCGGGCGTGCATGGCTATTTCGGCGACGATAAGGCCTATCTGGAAGCGATCCGCTGGTGGATGGCCGAGCGCCACAACTGGGACGTCGCGCCCGAGGCGATCTTTTCCACCCATGGGCTGGTGAACGGCACCGCGCTTTGCGTCGATACATGGACGGCGCCGGGCGATGCGGTGATCCTCTTCACCCCCGTCTATCATGCCTTCGCCCGGGTGATCCGCGCGAACGGGCGCGAGGTGCGCGAGGTGCCGCTGGCGGTGGACGAGGACGGGCGGCAGAGCATGGATCTGGAGGCCGCCGCCGCGGCGATCGAGGGCAACGAGCGCATGGTGATCCTGTGCTCGCCCCACAATCCCGGCGGCCGGGTCTGGAGCACCGAAGAGCTGCGCGCACTGGCCGATTTCGCCGAGGCGCATGACCTGATCCTCGTCTCGGACGAAATCCATCACGATCTGGTCTATCCCGGTGCGCAGCATGTGCCGATGACCCGCGCAGCACCCGATATCGCCGACCGGCTGGTGATGCTGACCGCGGCGAGCAAGACCTTCAACATCGCCGGCGCGCATCTGGGCAATGTGATCATCCCCGACGAGGCGCTGCGCGCGGCTTTTGCGCAGCGGCTGGCGGGGCTCGGCATTTCGGCCAATGCCTTCGGGCTGCACATGGTCACCGCCGCCTATTCGCCCGAGGGGGCGGAATGGGTGGATGCGCTGATCCCCTATCTGGACGTCAACCGAAAGCTTTTCGACGAGGGTATCGCGGCGATCCCGGGGCTGCGGTCGGTACCGCTGGAGGCGACCTATCTGGCGTGGGTGGATTTCGCCGCGACCGGGATGCCGGCGCGGGAATTCACCCGGCGGGTGGAAAAGGACGCCCGCATCGCGGTCAACCACGGCCCCAGCTTCGGCCCGGGCGGCGAGACTTTCCTGCGCTTCAACTTCGCCACACCGCGGGTCGTGGTGGCCGAGGCGGTGGCGCGGCTGCAGGATGCCTTTTCCGATCTGCAATGATACCGCCGGGGGGCGCGCGTATGAGTGTCATCACCAGCATCGCCGACCTGGAGGCGCTCTATGAGGCGGCGCCGTCCGAAGCCGCGCGCCTGAAGGTCGCGCCGGAGCTGACCCCGGCCTACCGGGCGTGGATCGGCGCGAGCCGCTTCTGCCTGCTGGCCACCGTCGGGCCCGAGGGCACCGATTGCAGCCCGCGCGGCGACGACGGCCCGGTGGTCGAGATGCCCGGGGACGGGCGTATCCTGATGCCTGACTGGCGTGGCAACAACCGGCTCGACAGCCTGCGCAATATCGTGCGGGACGGGCGCGTGTCGCTGGCCTTCCTGATCCCCGGCGCGACGATCATGGTGCGGGTGAACGGCCGCGCCCGGGTGGAAACGGCGCCGGCGCTGATCGCGCGGTTTTCCCGCAAGGGCATCGCACCGCGTTCGGTCATCGTGATCGAGCCGGCCGAGGTCTATGCCCAATGCGCGCGCGCGATCCTGCGCTCCGGGCTGTGGGAGCAGGATCGGGCGGCCGCCGCCGATCTGCCTCGCATGGGCGATTTTCTGGCCGAATTGAGCGAGGGCGAGATCGACGCGGCGTGCTTTGAGGACCAATGGGCGCGGCGCGCGCCGGAAACCCTCTGGTAAGCCGCGCCCGTGCCGCATACCGCTGCCGGCCGGATCGTGCCAGGACGCCTGCGCCTGCGGG
>SKUV01000143.1 GCA_007129775.1 Paracoccaceae bacterium
GATACATCGGCAGCTTCAGTTGCGGCTGCCCCTGCCACATGGTGCCGATCCAGGCGAAGACCTGCACCACCGTCGGCACCGCCACCGCCAAGGAGGCCGCCGAAAAGAACGCCAGCGCCATATGCGGGATGCCCACGGTGAACATGTGATGCACCCAGAGCCCGAAGGACAGGAACACCAGCGCCAGGACCGAGGCCACGATCGCCCCGTAGCCCATGATCCGCGTGCGGCACAGCACCGGGATCAGCGTGGACAGCACCCCCGCGGCGGGCAGGAAGATGATATAGACCTCCGGATGGCCGAACAGCCAGAACAGGTGCTGCCACAGCAGCGGATCGCCCCCGCGCGCCACGTCGAAGAAGGGCCAGTCGAAGGCGCGCTCCACCTCCAGCAGCACCGAGGCCAGGATCAGCGGCGGAAACCCCGCCAGCATCATCACGCTGGTGCCCAGGATGTACCACGCAAAGAGCGGCATTTCGGTCAGCTTCATCCCCGGCGCGCGCTGGCGCAGGATGGTGACGGTGATCTCGGTCGCCGCCGCCAGCGCCGAGATTTCCACGAAGGTCACGCCCAAGAGCCAGACATCGGCGTTGATCCCGGGGCTGTAGGTGGCGCCCGACAGCGGCGTGTACATGAACCAGCCGTCGCGCGGCGCCACCCCGAACAGCAGCGCCGTCAGCATGATCAGCCCGCCGAACAGGTAGCACCAGTAGCCCAGCGCCGTCAGGCGCGGAAAGGCCATGTCGCGGGTGCCCAGCAGCTTCGGCAGCAGGTAGATCGCCAGCCCTTCCAGCATGGGGATGGCGAAGAGGAACATCATGATGCTGCCGTGCATCGTGAAGATCTGGTTGTAGAGTTCGGTATCCAGAAACGCGCCATCCGGCGTGGCCAGCTGGGCGCGGATCAGCATCGCCAGCACGCCGCCGATCAGGAAGAACACCAGCGCCGTGCCCATGAACCGCAGCCCCAGCGTGGTGTGATTGACCGCCGTCACCTGCCCCCACCAGCCCCGGTCATTGGCCCAGACCCGCGTGAGTTCGCGGTGCAGGCCCAGCGCGCGGACGGGCGGGTTGGCGGGGATCGCCAGCGGCTCGGCGCGGGTGCCGTCGGTGGCGCCGTCGGTGTCGCCGTCGGGCAGGGTCGCGTCAGTCATCAGTGCCTCCTGCGGCCTCGGCCAGCGCCTCCTCGAAAGATTCGGGCGGGACCACCAGCACCTCGAAACGCATCGCGGCATGGCCCAGCCCGCAGAACTCGGCGCATTGCCCGTGCAGCAGGCCCGGTTCATCGGCCTGCAGGCGCAGACGGTTGGTGCGCCCCGGAACCGCGTCCATCTTGCCGCCCAGCTGCGGCACCCAGAAGGCGTGGATCACATCGGCCGAGGTGATCTCGAAATCCACCGGCTGCCCGGCCGGAATGACCACCACATCGCGCGTGACCAAGGGGCCATCGGGGCCGGGCTGGGTGAATTCCCAGTGCCACTGCACGGCCCGGACCTGCACCGACAGCGCCCCGTCGTCGCGCGGCAGGACCCGCTCGCCGACCCACAGCCCGGCGCCCAGCAGCGGGATGAGCACACCCGCCGAGAGCCCCAGCCCCAGCCCGTGGGTCCAGCGCCGTGGGCGCAGCTTGCGCGGCGGGCCGAAGCCCATGGCCAGAAGCACCAGAACCAGCGCGGTCAGAACGGCGGCGCCGGAGAGCATCGCCCACCAGAGCCAGGCGATCTCGCGCGCCGCCGCACCGGCCGGGTCCAGTGTCGAGAGCGGCCCGCTGCACCCGGCCAGCACCACGGGAACCACAAGCGCGGCCCGGCCCTTGTGGTATGATCCCGTTTGCGCCAGAGAAGCCCCATGCCTGCACATGACACCACAACCCGCGCGGAGCTGACCGACCCGGTGGAAGAGAACCGCGCCCTGCAAGCCACCGAAAGCCGCGTGGCCATCGCCGGGCATCCGCTGCATGCCATGCTGGTGGCCTTTCCCATCGCGCTGAGCTTCTGCGTTCTGGGGGCCGATCTGCTCTACTGGTGGACAGGCGATGCGTTCTGGCCCACCGCCGCCGGCTGGGCGGCCTTCGGCGCCTTCGTGATGGGGGTGATCGCCGGGGTTACCGGCACGGTGGAACTTCTGATCGTGCCCGGCATCCGCAACCGCTCGGCCAGCTGGACGCATTTCATCCTTGCCGTGATGCTGCTGTCGCTGATGGGCGCCAACTGGTGGCTGCGCGTCGGCCAGCCTGCGGAGGCGGTGCTGCCGCCGGGGCTGCTGCTGTCGCTTCTGGTGGCGGGGCTGACAGGGGTGACGGGGTGGCATGGGGGCAAGCTCGTCTTCGATTATCAGATCGGCACCAGCGGCGGCGCGAGTTCGCGCCCGCGCGGCTGACGCAGCCAGTCAGGCAGGCGCTCGGCGAGGGGGGCAAGGTCCGGCTTGGCCAGCACCAGCCACAGCGTCAGCGCCATCAGCACGACCAGCGCGACCAGCGCAGGCAGGGGCGAAGGCAGGCGGTACTGCCCGGCGCCCTCGCCGGTCCGCGAAATCACATGGCCCAGCCAGGCATGGATCAGCACCATGCCGGCGACCGTGGCCAGCTTGGCCATCAGCCAGGCGTCGCGCAGCCCTTCGAGAAAGATCAGCGCCGTGCCGGCGGCAATCGCGAGGATCGCGGCGGGGGTGACAAGGCGCGTGTAGGCCCGGTGCGCGAGCAGGCGGAACTCGGCAAAACCGGCCTGGGTGCGGATGCGCGGGTGGCGGCCGTAGAGGTGGATGATCAGCGGCAGGGCGAGCAGCCCGGCACACCACACCGCCAGCCCGGCGACATGCAAGGCCTTGCCCAGTGCGATCATGCCCGCCCGCCCGTCGTATCGGGTCCGGCCCCGGCCGCCGCCCATGCGCGGCGCAGCATCCATGCCCCGGCCAGCGCCAGGGGCAGCATTCCCGGCACCCACATGACCAGCCCGGCAAGCTGCTGGTCGCGCAGCGGCTCCAGCCCGAAGGCCGCCGTGGTCGCCATGTGCTCGGGGTAGAGCAGGCGCGGCGCAAAGGTCAGGATCGCCCCGATCAGCCCCATCTGCCCGGCCAGCCCCGCCAGTTGCAGCCCGGCGCCAAGCTGCGCGCCCAGCCCGGCGTCGCGCTGCAAGACCCCGCTCCAGAAGGCCCAGGCGGGCAGGATCAGCGCGCCCTGCAAGGCTCAGTAGACCGCCGCATGATCCCAGGCCAGCGCATAGACCGCCGGCACATGCCACGCCCAGAGCGCCGCCGACAGCGCCAGGAAGGCAGGCGCCCCGGCGCCGGTACGCAGCGGAAAGGCCACCGCCAGCGCCGGGGCCAGCGCGAAGACCACCAGCAGGTGATGCAGCCCGCGGGCCGCAAACAGCGCCACGGTCAGCGCGCAGAGCGGCGAGACAAAGGCCACCACCGCCACGCCCCAGGCCACGCCAAAGGCTCGCTTGCGGCGAAGATCGCCCGCAATGCGCAGCCGCCAGCCCCCCGCTGCCGCAAGCGCCCCCATCACCGCGATCAGCACCAGGTCAAGATTCCACGTGACCAGCAGCGTCTCGGGCCACGGCGCGGGGCCGCAATAGGGATCGGGGCGAAGGGCTGCGGCGTCGGCCATGGTATCAGACTATCGCTTTGGCGGATTGGTGGGCAAGACGAACCCGCTGTCGACGAACGCGGAGGGCGGCGGGGTGTTCTGTGCGCGAGGCGACATTGTGTCACGAAGGGCCAACCTGCGAACTCCCGATGCCGGCGTTTGTCCGTTGATTGCCCCGGTCCGAAACCGGTTCCCGACCTCCGGGGACGCGCCCGCCCCACACGACCGGCCCGCCGGCTCGCCCCTGCATGCGCTTGCCCTGCCGCTGCCTGGAGCGGAACTGTTGGCGCGGATCTGTTGGCGCGACTCTGTTTTCGTTGCCTCCGCCGTACCGATGATCGGCGAGCGACTTTCGTGGCAGGGCGTCGCCCGGGATGTCTCGGAGGGAGTGTTGGCCGATGAAGGTCGCGCCGATCCTGGTGCCTATGGTCGACTGGCCACCGCCAGGGTCGGGGCCTGCCTGATCAGACCCGGAACCATGGCGCACGCGAGGCGTTGGATATCCAGACCGACACCACTCGTGACGGATGGTGCCGCAAACAAAGGAAAGGAATGTTCCATGCGCCCGCTTCTGCTTTGGCTGATCGGCATCCC
>SKUV01000152.1 GCA_007129775.1 Paracoccaceae bacterium
AGGCCAGAGCCCGCCCGTGGCGCCCCGGATCCACCCCCGCAAACGAGGCGCTGCCGAACAGAAGCCGCGCCTCGTGGTCCTCCGCCAGCGATGCGATCCCGGCCCAGATCAGCCGCAACGCCTCCGGCGCGCCCTGGCCCGGCGCTGTACAGAACCGCCCGATCTCCAGCATCGGCCAGCGCAGCCGGGCGAAGCCGTCAAGACCGTAGAACCGGGCCGAATAGCTCGCGCGCGCCGCCTCGGCCCCATCGGCGAGCGGCAGCACACGACAGCAGGCGGCCAGGCGGCCGCTGTCGGCCTCTTCGACCAGAAGATGCAGGCAACGGGTGTCCAGCGCATCGCCATCGGGGCCGGCGCCCGCGCCATGAAAGGCGCGGCCACGCAAAGCCTGCGCCCGGGCCACATCCTGCGGCTGCCGGGCCAGCCGAAGCCTGAAAACCGGTGCAGGCTGCGCCTGTTGCTGCATCGCCGTTTCGATCCGCATCGCCGCCGCCCCGTCGCGCTTGGCAGACGCGCTGCCCCGTTTACATATGCCACACCAGATGTAACCAGAACGTATCACAGCAAGACGACAGGAGGCCAGATGACCAAGCCCGATCCCGCCCCGTCAGCCCCCGCAGCCCCAGGCACCGCAGGCGCAACACCGGCCCGCGACAGTGACAAGGTCATCCGGACCGACGCCGAATGGCGCGCCCGACTGTCCGATCTCGCCTATCGCGTCACGCGCAAGCACCGCACCGAACGGGCCTTCACCCATGACAACTTTCCCAAGGGCCCCGGCCGGTTCCACTGCGTCTGCTGTGGCGCCGCGCTTTTCGATCAGGCCAATAAATTCGACTCCGGCACCGGCTGGCCCAGCTTCAGCGCACCGCTCGAACCCACGGCTTTGGGCGAGCGCGAGGACCGCAGCCTGTTCATGCGCCGAACCGAGGTCCATTGCGCCCGCTGCGATGCCCATCTGGGCCATGTCTTTCCCGACGGGCCAGCGCCCACCGGCCTGCGCTATTGCATGAATGGCGTCGCGCTCGACTTCGTGCCGCAGGACAGCCCGCCCGAACAGGGCTGACGCGCCCGATCACGCCCCGCGCGCGCCCGAACGCCGCGGCGCGGCCAAAGCGCTGGCCGGCCGTGGGCGCCCGCTCAGTCGAAGAACTGCCCGGGGTTGAACAAGCCCACGTTGCGCAGAAGCTGGGAGATGATGTTGGGCGGCGGCACGTTCGACTCGGTCACCCGGCGCGACAGGGCCACGACCTCGCCATCCTCCAGCCCGAAGCGTTCGACATCGGCGACACGGCCCTGCCCGTCGAAACTGATGGCGACCACCTCGCGCTCGACCTCCTCGGGTTCGCGATAGCCCGAATGCAGCCGCTTGGACTTGACGTAATACCACGCCCCTTCCTCCAGCAGCCCCGTGGCGCCGGGCCGGCCCACCTTTTCGGCGACGGTCTCGCGCGTGTCGCGCCCGACCTCGATGAAGGCCAGATCGGCATCGTCGGGGGCATAGCCGTGAAAGCGTGTCACCGGGCTGCAGGCCGCGAGCGCGAGGGCCAGCACCAGCAGCAGCGCCCCCGAAAGCAAGCCGACCGGCAACCGGCCGGCACCTTCGCCCCTGATCCTGCCCGTCGCCATCCCCGCCCCCTCGCGCCGCTGTCGCAGGCGCCTGTCGTTGCCTCTTGCCGGGGCTTGCCCCGGATATCACCTCCCGCTTACAGAAGGAATGTCGCCTGTTCAAGAACTCTGCGGGCGGCGGCGCGGCGGGCCCGGGCTCGGCGGCCCGGCCGCGGCCGGATGGTCGGCACCCGGGCAGGCCCATGGGGCGGAAAGGCGTGGCGGATGGCACGGCGGGTTTCGGAGCCGGAAAACCGGCGGCAGGGCAGCCCGGAGGCGGCGGCGGGCGATCCCGCGGGCCGCGGGCCTTCAGGTGAGGCCACAGCCAAGGCGATGGCGCGCCCGGCATCGCCCGCAGCCCTGTCGAGCCCCGTCCGGACGGCCACGCTGACACCGGACCGCGGCACCGAGTTCGATCTGCGCCCCGATGCCGAAACCCTTTCAGCGCTGGCCGACTGGCTGGGCATCCTGCGGCTGCGCAAGGCCCGCTTCGCCGGGCGCCTCAAGCCCGAGCCGGGCGGCGGCTGGCGGCTGTCCGGCCAGCTTGGCGCGACGATCGTGCAACCCTGCATCGTGACGCTGGAGCCGGTGACCACCCGCATAGAGGAACGCGTCGAGCGCCGCTACCTGCCCGATTACCGCGACCCGGCCGCAGAAGCCGCCCCGGAGGATGAAATCGAACTGCCCGAGGATGTGGATACCGAAGCGCTCGGTGCCATGATCGACCCCGGCGCCGTCATGGCCGAGGCGCTGGCGCTTGCGCTGCCGCTCTATCCCCGGGCCGAGGGTGCGGAACTCGAGCAGCGGGCCTTCACCGAACCGGGCAAGCCTGCGATGAGCGACGCCGACGCCCGCCCCTTTGCCGCGCTGGCCCGGCTGCGCCCCCCGCCGCAGGACGATTGAGCCGCGCACAGCCCGCGCGACAACCAGCACGGGCGCGAGACCCCGGACGCGATGCGCGCCCCATAGGCCCGCCGCGGCTGCCGATCCCGGCCGCCAATCCCGGATGGCCGCTGATTCCCCGAGACCGAAAAGCCGCTTGCATCGACGCGCAAAGGGCGTATTTTCCGCCGTTCGCCCGCAAACGTCCCGCACAAGGGGCTTTATCGCCGCGTCACAAGGGTGTATGCGGCGTCAGTCCCGCGAACCACCGCGCGCCGCGCCCGCCGCAGCCGCCGCGACCCACACGAGAAGAACCCGAGGTTTCAGACATGGCCGTTCAACAGAACAAGGTAACCCGCTCCCGCCGGAACATGCGCCGTGCGCATGATGCGCTGGTGGCCGCGAATCCCAACGAATGCAGCAATTGCGGCGAACTCAAGCGCCCGCATCACGTCTGCCCGTCCTGCGGCTGGTATGCCGACCGCGAGGTCGTCGCCTCGACGCCCGAGGTCGAACTGGAAGACGACGCCGCATAAGCGCGGTTTTCCGGACCCCGGAAGGTGATCGCCCCGCCGCAAGATGCCGCCACGGCCCCGACCCGCATCACGATTTCTGTGGATGCGATGGGTGGGGACAATGGGCCGCAGGCGGTGGTGGGCGGTCTCGTGCGCTCGGCTGACCGGAATCCGGCGATTCATTTCCTTCTGCATGGCGACCGCGCCGTGCTGGAGCCTCTGATGGCCGCGGCCCCGGCGCTGGCCGGGCGCTGCGAGATTCGCCACGCGCCCGAAGTGGTGACGATGGATGAAAAGCCCGGGCAGGTCGTGCGCTCCGGTCAGGCGACTTCCATGTGGTCGGCCATCGAATCGGTCCGCGACGGCGAGGCGACGGTGGCGGTATCCTGCGGCAACACCGGCGCGCTGATGCTGATGTCGATGATCCGCCTGCGCAAGCTGCCCGGTGTCAACCGCCCCGCCATCGCATGCCTCTGGCCCTCGCGGGGGGAGCAGGAATTCAACGTCATGCTCGATGTCGGCGCCGATATCCGCGCCGATGCCGAGGACCTGCTGCAATATGCCGTGATGGGCGTTTCCTATGCCCGCAACGGTCTGGGAATTCAGCGCCCGCGGGTGGGGCTGCTGAACGTCGGGACGGAGGACCACAAGGGCCGGCCCGAACTCAAGGCCGCGCACGAACGGATGCCCGAAGTCGCCGCGCGCACCGATTTCGATTATGTGGGCTTTGTCGAGGGCGGCGACATCCCGTCCTCCGAACTGGACGTGATCGTGACGGACGGCTTCACCGGCAATGTCGCGCTCAAGACCGGCGAAGGCACCGCGCGGCTGATCAGGGAATTTCTGGGCGAGGCCTTCCGACAGTCGATCCTGTCGCGGATTTCGGCGCTGCTGGCCATGGGCTCGCTGCGCCGTCTGCAAAAGCGCATCGACCCGCGGCAGGTCAATGGCGGGGTGTTTCTGGGGCTGAACGGCACGGTCGTCAAATCCCATGGCGCAGCCGATGCAACCGGGGTTTCCGCGGCGGTCAAACTGGCTTTTCAGCTTGCCCAGTCGGGTTTTCACGATCGTTTGCAGGCCCGCCTCGCTGCCCAGGCGGAGGCCGACGCGGCGGAGGCTGCGGCGGGCGACGCGGATGGCACCGGCCCGGACGCCTCG
>SKUV01000167.1 GCA_007129775.1 Paracoccaceae bacterium
CACCGCCGCCCGGAGGGCCACCGGCCCCGCGTTGCTCGCTCTCGATCGTGACGCCGATGCGGGACAGCGGACCCGACAGCCCCAGACGGTCGATCTGCTGCAGCACCCCGGCACGTTCCAGAAACGGCATTGCCGATGGAACCCAGATCATCCGGACCAGAAGAGCGGCGATCACCACCGCAAGCGATATGACGAGCTGTTTCCACCAGGCCATAGCGTCCCCGTCGGCATATTGCGGAAAATCAATACCGATAGATGGCGCTAAAACGCCGGAAGGCAACGTTTGAGGCGCCGATGCGCCCTGCAATGGCGCAGGGTTGCTGTGCACGGTTTTGCGAGCGCTGGCCTTTTCAGCGCTGCCCGCAGAAAAAAGAACCCCGCCAGCGAACTGGCGGGGCAAGGTCGTGCCGCGGGGCAGGACAGCCCCGCGACACCGGCGGTAACCCGGTTGTTCAGCCGCCCCCTGCGGCCATCTCGGCGCGGATCTGCTGGCGCAGCAGGTCGATGGGGATCAGCCGCCCCTCGCGCCGGAAATGCCAGTATGTCCAGCCGTTGCAGGACGGCGCGCCCTCCAGCGCCGCGCCGACCTGATGGATGGAGCCGCGATGCTCGGCCGAGATCAGCGATCCGTCGGCGCGCAGCCTCGCCGCCGTGCCGCGGGGCGAGACCAGAACCTCGCCCGGGCGCAGCAGCCCGCGTTCGACCAACTGGCCGAAGGGCACGCGCGGCGCCGCACGCCGGGAGCCCGTGACCTCCAGCGCCTCGGGGCCGAGCGGCCGGACCCTTGAGATGCGCGCCTCGGCCAGTTCACGATAGCCCGCTTCGCGTTCGATCCCGATGAAATGCCGCCCCAGCATCCGCGCGACCGCGCCGGTGGTCCCGGTGCCAAAGAACGGATCGAGCACCAGATCGCCCGGATTGGTCGATCCGATCAGAACCCGATGCAACAGCGCCTCGGGCTTTTGCGTCGGATGGGCCTTGTCGCCCTTGGCATCCTTCAGCCGCTCGTGCCCGGTGCACAGCGGCAGCACCCAGTCGCTGCGCATCTGGATGCCCTCGTTCAGGGCCTTCAGCGCCTCGTAGTTGAAGGTGTATCTCGCCCCTTCCCCGCGCGAGGCCCAGATCATCGTCTCATGGGCATTGGTCAGCCGCTTGCCGCGGAAATTCGGCATCGGGTTGGACTTGCGCCAGATGACATCGTTGAGCACCCAGAAGCCCGCATCCTGCAGCGCCGCGCCGACCCGAAAGATGTTGTGATAGGAGCCGATGACCCAGATCGCGCCATCGGGTTTCAGCAGGCGTCGCGCCTCGGCCAGCCAAGCGCGGGTGAACTCGTCATAGGCGGCAAAGCTCGCGAACTGGTCCCAGGCGTCGTCCACGGCGTCGACGCGGCTGTTGTCGGGCCGATGCAGCGTGCCCTTCAGTTGCAGGTTGTAGGGCGGATCGGCAAAGACCAGATCGACCGAGGCCTCGGGCAGGGAGCGCATCACCTCGATGCAATCGCCCGCAAGGATCGTATCTCGCGGCAGCGGCGCCGCGCTGCGGGTCGTTGTCTGTGCCGTCATCACTGCCTCGTCTGTCCCGCGCGTTTTCCGCGTCGTTGGGGACAAGATGAGTCAAAGCTGATTCGCCGTCAATTCCTTTTTGAATCAGAGAGTTATTTAATGTTCTTAACACAATATATTGCGCACGGGCGCGAAGGAACGTCTATGATGTGGGCTGACACCCAATCTCTTGAGGGCGGCCACATGCGCCTGCGTCGGATATCCGGCGTTCCGTTCCCAGCCGTAGCCCGGAAAGGCGCGCGCCAGATCGGCCATGATCGCGTCGCGCGCGACCTTGGCGACGATCGAGGCCGCGGCGATCGACAGGCAGCGCGCATCGCCTTTCACCACCGCCTCGGCCGGGCAGGGCAGGCCGGGCGGGATTCGGTTGCCGTCGATCAGTGCGAAGCCGGGCGCCACCGGCAGCGCCTCCAGCGCCCGGCGCATCGCCAACAGGCTTGCCTGCAGGATGTTCAGCGCGTCGATCTCGGCGACCTCGGCATGGGCGACGGAAACGATGGCGCAGGCCCTGATCTCGGCGGCGAGCGCGGTGCGCCGGGCCGCGCCCAGCGCCTTTGAATCGCTCAGCCCCGCCGGCAGGGGCCCCTCGGGCAGGATCACCGCCGCCGCCGTGACCGGGCCGGCCAGCGGGCCGCGGCCGACCTCGTCCACCCCGACGATCCGGTCAAAGCCACGGGCGCGGGCCGCGGTCTCGAAACTTGCATCGGGCATCGGACGCGTCATGTGGGCATGGAGACAATGCAGCGCGCCGGTTGCAAGCGAAAACGGCGCACGACCGGGGTCGCGCGCCGTGCATGCGCGGCTGGGGCCGGGACTGGCTGCGCCAGGCGCTCCGGGCATTCAGCGCCGGGCGGTGCGAAAGCCCGCCTGCTGCAGGCAGGCGCCCTGATAGGCCAGACGCGGGCCGCTCTGGGTCTGCACCTGCTGGCGGCAGGAATTCGGCAGCACCCTCGTATCGACGCCGGCGCGCCGCAGGCACCTTTCGCCATAATATGTCATCACCCCTTGACCGCGCACGCGATAGCGATCGGCGCATTGCGCGGGCAGACGGACCTGCGCGTGTTGGGGCGGGCGGTGCTGGCCGGGCCGGGTCTGGTGGCCGGGGCGCACGGGCTGGGGCAGGGGCGCGGCCTCGGCCCTGCCACGATCGCGGTCGCGCGCGGCCTTGGCGATGATCGCGATGGTGGCGGCCCCGGCGAGAAAGCGCAGAAGGTCGCGGTCGCTCGCGTTGGCCGGGCTCGTGCCGGCGGCAAGGGCGCCGAGCGCGACGGCCCCGGCGGCCAGCGTTGCAGTCAGGCGGCGCGGAAGGGAAAGGGTGCGGAACATGGGCGTGTCTCCTGAAATCGGGCGCCAGCGGCGCGGTGGGTGAAGGCGGATGCCGCGGCGGCGCGGCCCCCGGGTTCGATGAACGGTGTCACCCTCGCCAGCGGCCCGATGACAGGCAATGACGGCGCGCGGCTATCGGATAACAGCCCGCACAAGCGCCGCGGCGCGGGCCACGGATCACGCCGATATTGAATAACGCGGCCGGCCGGCCCATGCTGACGCCATGACCCGGACAGCCACCCTCCTTTCTGCCGCGCTGATCGCGCTGGCCACCGCCCTGCCGGCGCAGGCCGCCTGCTTTGCCGATTACAAGGCCAAGCGTGACAATCCCCTGCGCCTGCATTACGGGGTGATGGAACTGCCGCAGGCGGCCTGCGCCGGAACCGATGCCGCGGCACGGGAAATCGCGCGCCGCATCGCCCGGGACGGCTGGACCCTGCTGAACGTCATGGCCATCTTCGGTGCAGAAGGGCTGGATGAAAGGCGCGAGAGTGCTGGACAATTCTTCCTCCGCTACTGATCCGGCGCCCGGCGATCTGAGCCGGCTCGGCGCGCGAGCGGTGGCGATCGGGATGGCGGCGATCGTCACGATCCTGCTGGTGGCGGCGATCCTGCTTTTCATCAACCTGCCCGACGCGAATGCCTTCAACGAACGGGTGGAGCGGATTTTTATCGAGAATGATGATCTGCGCTCGCAGGCCGAGATCAAGCTGCTGGAGATCCTCGCGCTGTCGGGCACCGCGTTTTCGGATACGCTGCGCTCCTATCGCGTTGTGATCTTCGTGCTGATGGTTTTCGCCACCGCGCTGCTGGTGGCGGCGCTGGCGATTCTGGTGATGCTGATCACCCTGAACCGCCGGATGAGCCAGATCGAGCGGGCGGGCATTCGTGTGTCGTCGATGGTGATCAGCCGGGGCGAGCGCAAGGTCTATCTCAATGACATGGAATTCAACCTGACCGAGGCGGTGCTGGAAACGCTGGCGGTGCTGGCCGAGGCCCGGATGGATGACGACGTGCTGTCGGGGGCCGAGATCGAGGCGATGATTACCGGCAAGCCCGCCCATGATTGCGACGAGGCAGCCGGCGCGACGCGTATCAAGCGCCTGCGCGACATGCTGGGCAACCAGATGGTAAGCGAGCTGCTGGTCAAGAATATCGCGCGCCGCGGCTATATGCTCGCCATCGACAAGAAGGTGCTGCGCATGATCTGACGCGGGCGCCCGACCGGCACCCCGGGCAGCGCCCGCGCCGCCCGCCCGCCCA
>SKUV01000001.1 GCA_007129775.1 Paracoccaceae bacterium
AATTCCGGCAGCGCCGCCAGCCAGCTTCTGCGCGAACTGGTGGCGGCGACGGGCTTTCCCATCACCTCCACGCTGATGGGGCTGGGTGCCTATCCGGCCTCGGGCGAATCCTGGATCGGCATGCTGGGCATGCACGGTACCTACGAGGCCAATCTGGCCATGCATGGCTGTGATCTGATGATCAATATCGGCGCCCGCTTCGATGACCGGATCACCGGCCGCGTGGCCGATTTCTCGCCCGGCTCGGTCAAGGCGCATATCGATATCGACCCGTCCTCGATCAACAAGGTGATCAAGACCGAAGTGCCGATCATCGGCGATATCGCCCATGTGCTGGAGGATCTGCTGCGCATCTGGAAGTCGCGCGGCCGCAAGACCAATGCCGCCGGCCTCAAGGCATGGTGGGCGCAGATCGACGAATGGAAAAAGGTCGATTGCCTCGCCTACAAGCCCTCGGAAACGCTGATCCGCCCGCAACATGCCGTCAAGCGGCTGGAAGAGCTGACCAAGGGCATGGACCGCTACATCTGCACCGAGGTCGGCCAGCACCAGATGTGGGCCGCGCAATACCTCGGCTTCGAGGATCCCAACCGCTGGATGACCTCGGGCGGGCTCGGGACGATGGGCTACGGCTTTCCCGCCTCCATCGGTGTGCAGATCGCCCATCCCGAGGCGCTGGTGATCAACGTCGCGGGCGAGGCAAGCTGGCTGATGAACATGCAGGAAATGGGCACGGCGGTGCAATATCGCCTGCCGGTCAAGCAGTTCATCATGAACAACGAACGCCTGGGCATGGTCCGCCAGTGGCAGGAGCTGCTGCATGGCGAGCGCTATTCGCATTCCTGGTCCGACGCGCTGCCCGATTTCGTCAAGCTGGCCGAAGCCTTCGGCGCCAAGGGTATCCGCTGCGACAACCCCGCCGATCTGGACGATGCGATCATGGAGATGGTCCATCACGATGGCCCGGTGATCTTCGACTGCCTCGTCGAAAAGCACGAGAACTGCTTTCCGATGATCCCGAGCGGAGAGCCGCACAACAAGATGCTGCTGGGCGAGGCCGAAACCCAGGGCGTGATCGGCGCCGAAGGCGGGGTTCTGGTTTAACGCCAGCGCCACCCGCCCTGCCCCAAGGGCATCACTGGCCCCACTCGACATCAGACAGAAAGGCGCGGCATGTCCACCCTCAACATCGAAAAAGGCACGTCCAGACACTCGGCCTATGACCTGCGCGATCCGTTCAGCGAGGTGCAGGAAACCCATACGCTGGCCGTTGTGGTGGATAACGAGGCCGGGGTGCTCGCCCGCGTGATCGGCCTCTTCACTGCGCGCGGCTACAATATCGACAGCCTGACCGTGGCCGAGATCGACCATACCGGCCACCGCTCGCGCATCACCATCGTCACCACCGGCACGCCCAAGGTGATCCACCAGATCAAGACACAACTCGGGCGCATGGTGCCGGTGCACGATGTCCATGACCTGACGGCCGAAGGGGCGCATGTCTCACGCGAACTGGCGCTTCTGAAGGTTTCAGGCAAGGGCGAGGCAAGGGTCGAGGCGCTGCGGCTGGCCGATATCTTCCGCGCGAATGTGGTCGATTCGACGCTGGAGAGCTTCATCTTCGAGATCACCGGCACGCCTGAAAAGGTCGAAGCCTTCGCCGAACTCATGCGCCCGCTCGGGTTGGTGGAAGTCGCGCGCACCGGCGTCGCCGCGCTCTCGCGCGGGCCGTCCTGACACCGGCCCGCCCCGCCGCGCCCATGCAAAGGCGCAAAAGGCCCCGACGAGGGGCCTTTTTCATTCAGATCACATCGCGAGCCCGGCGCGCCTACAGGTCCTGCTGGCCCAGCACCCGCCCCGCCTCGCGGCCCAGATCGCGCGAGATGTCGTTGAAGAGCGTATCGAAGGCCGAAAACAGCGCCCGGTTCATCGCCCTGCCCTGCGGCGTTTCGGAAAACGCCACATAGGCGCGCAGGTCGTCATCCTCCATCGGGCGATAGGCGAGCGACAGATAGGCCAGCAGCCATTCCTCCACATCCTCGCGGATCACCTCTTCCTGCGACCAGACCTGCGCCAGAATATCGCCGTCCGACAGGTCGAAATTCGGCGCACCGCTGTCGCGCAGGCCGAGGAAGAAGGCGAAATTGGAATTCAGCCCGCCGGCGACATTCGATTCGACGAAATCATTGACCTCGATCATCTCGCGGATCAGTGCGAGCCGCGGGTCTTCCTCGGCGACCATTTCGGCGGCATGGGCGCGGGCGGCCTCGTCCACGTCATCGTCGAGCATCGCCCGCCGCGCCGCATTCTCCAGCGTAACGAAGCGCTGGCCGCGCTCGGATTGGAAGAAGTCGAGCGCCAGTTCGGCAAGCTCCGGGTCGGAGGGCAGCGCCTCGGCGAAATGGCTGGCGAAACGTGCCTCCATCCGGGCTGGGTCATAGATCCGGGCAATGGCCCGCGCCCAGCCCGCGCCGCCGCGCGTGCCCAGCATGTCTGAATCGAGCTCGGCGGCGTTGCGCTGCCCTTCGGCGCTCAGGATCGCAGCGATCTCGGGGAAATCGAGCGCTTCCAGCAGCGCGGCCGCCAGATCCGCCCGGCTGTGCGCCTCGTCCGAAACCCTGTGGAGCATCGCGCCGGCCGCCTCAGCCTCCATATGCGCAATCCGGTGCGGCATCTGCTGTGGCCCCGCCTGTGCGGGCAGCGCCCCTGCGCCGGCCAGCACGACGCCGGCCGCCACGGCGATGGCATTGACAGGGATCAAGGCAGAAAGCTGCAACATCGCTCAGACCCTTTCACGACCACGCCCGGCGCGCGGCCCCTCAACGAAGCTAGACCCTGCGAGACGGAATTCCAAGCATCGCCCCGGTGCTGGCGTGATCGTGACGAAAATCGCGGCCCCGGGCTTCAAATCCACGCCGGTCAACCCCATCCTCGGGGCAGGCCGCAGCCAGCGCCCCGGCGCGCAGCCCGACAGAAGGAGCAAGACCATGAGCGACACCACCACGACAGAGCAGGATTTCGCTGGCAAGACCGCCATCGTCACCGGCGCCGGCTCGGGTATCGGCGCGGCCATCGTGCGGGAACTGGGCGCGCGCGGCGCCCATGTCATCGCCTCCGATATCGACGAGGCCAGCGGCGAGGCCGTCGCGGCCGAGGTCCGCGCCGCCGGCGGCGCGGCCGATGCCATGGCCTGCGACGTGGCCGATGCAGAGGCCTGCGCAGCACTCGTGGCCTTCGCGCGGAAGAAGGGCGGCGCGCTGCATCTGGCCGTCAACAATGCCGGCATCGGCGGGGCGAGCGCACCGGTGGGCGAGTATCCGCTCGACAGCTGGAAACAGGTAATCGACGTCAATCTCCACGGTGTCTTCTACGGGATGCGCGCCCAGATCCCCGCGATCCTCGACGCCGGCGGCGGGGCCATCGTCAACATGGCCTCGATCCTCGGCAGCGTGGGCTTTGCCAATGCCTCGGCCTATGTGGCGGCCAAGCACGGGGTTCTGGGGCTGACCAAGACCGCAGCCATGGAATACGCAGCCAGGGGTATCCGCATCAACTCGGTCGGGCCAGCCTTCATCCAGACCCCGCTTCTGACCAAGAACCTGTCGGAGGAGATGCTTGCAGGCCTTGCCGCGCTGCATCCCATCGGGCGGATCGGTACCTCCGAAGAGGTCTCGGCGCTGACCTGTTTCCTGCTGTCGGAGCGGGCAAGTTTCATCAACGGCAGCTACCATCTGGTGGACGGCGCCTATACCGCGCAATAGACAACAGACCGTCTGAAGCGGCGATCGGGCCGGCAGACCCGGGGCTTGCCCCGGGGGTCACGGCGGTTCTGTGCAGCCGCGCGACGAAAACAGGGCAGATTCAGGCAGATGGACAGCGTAAACAGCCAGGCGGACAAGGCACCCGCGGCCCAAGGTGACAGCCCCGCATGGGCACGGCCCGCCGAGGCGGTGGTCGATGCGCTCGGCACCAGCCCCGACGGGCTGACCGAGGCCGAGGCGGCGACGCGTCTGGCCAGCCATGGCCCCAACCGCCTGCCCGAGGCGCCGCGCCCGACGCTTCTGCGCCGCATCCTGCGCCAGTTCGAAAACCGGCTGATCCTCGTGCTGATCGCCGCCGCGGCCATCACTGCAGGGCTGGGCCATTGGCT
>SKUV01000090.1 GCA_007129775.1 Paracoccaceae bacterium
CGCGTCTTTCGGATGGGTCGGGTCTGACGGGCGCCGGTGGCGTTGCGCTTTCGGCGCGGGGCGAGAACACTGTGTCCACGACGGCCAATGCCGGGTCTTCGGGGGGTGTGTCGATCACGCCGGCACTCGCCCTTTCACTCGTCACCAATTCCACTGCCGCGCGGATCGGGATCGGGGCTGCCGTGCTGACGGCGTCCGGCGATATCGAGGTGGCGGCAACGCAGCGTTCGGTCGCGACGACCGAAGCTTCTGGCAAGGCCGCCGGTTCCGATGTGGCGGTGGGCGCGGCGCTGACGCTCGCCCTGATCGAAGACGAGGTGCGGGCGACCACGGCGCGCAGTCTGGGCACGACCGGCGCGGTGAGCCTTGTGGCGGGGGGGCTTTCGTCCTCCACCCTCAGCTCCGAGGCGAGCGCGGCAGGCGCGGCGAGCGGCGGCGACGATGTCGACAGTCAGGCCACGACGCAGTTCCAGGGCGGGGCGGGGCGGCAGGAGCAGGCCGGCATCGGCAGCGACAGCCAGCGCAGCGCCACCAACACCGCGGCCAATGACCAGTCGAGCCGGTCGGCGGAAACCTCGGAAGGCGGGGTGTCCGTTGCCGCGGCGATCGCGATCAATGTGCAGAATTCGGTGATCGAGGCGGGGGTGCCCGACGGGCTCGATATCGGTGCCGGGGGCATGCTGACGGTGCGGGCCGACGCCGCGACCGTTGCGGCGCTGGATGCCGATGGTCAGGCGGTGGCAGGCGCCGGCGGCGAGACGGCCGATGTGGGTGTGGGCGTTGCGGTCTCGGTCAATGTGCTCAACGCTTCGAACATCGCGCGGCTGGGCAGCGGGACCCATTCTGCCGCGGGTCTTGCGGTGCAGGCGGGCCGGTTCGACGGCATCGCGACCGATACGATCCGGGCCACGGCAGTGTCCGGCGCTGGTGGCACCAGCGTCGGCGTGGCCGGGTCGGTCGCGCTCAACATCATCGATATTTCCGCGCAGGCGCTGGTTTCGGGCGGGGCGTCGTTGACGCTGGGGGCCGAAGGGTCGAGCCTGTCGGCGACCGGTGCGGTGGCGGCCACCGCTACGGCCGAACCGTCGGACGATGCCGCTGCGGGCGGCGAAGTGGGCGTCGGGGCCTCGTTCGCGATGAACCTGATCACCACCACGACGGAGGCGATCGTCGAGGATGGCGCCACGCTGACGGGCGGCGCGGGGCTCGAGGTGACCGCCGTCTCGGAGCTTGAGACCACAACCGAAGCGGCGGCGGGTGCCGAGGGCGGCATTGCCGTCGATGCCTCGCTGGCGCTGGTGCTTCTGAACCAGAACACTACGGCGCGTGTGGGCACCGGCAATGCGCTGGCCATGGGCACTGGCGCTGTGGTCGTGACGGCAACATCGACCGGCCTTCACAGCGCCAACTCCAAGGGCGAGAACGAGGGCGGCGATGTGGGTGTGGGCGTTTCGGCAGCGCTCATTCTCGGCAATGGCGAGCGGGACGGGCCGCTCTCCAACACCTCGACCACGCGGGCGGTTCTGGCGCGGTCGATCACCTCTGCCGGGTCGCTGACACTGGGGGCGACAGCGAACCGGACCTATGATGCCCGTGCGACGGCCACCGCGGGGGGCGGCGTTTTCAACGACGCCAACGAGTCGATCAACGCCGATACCGGCGGCGATGTGGCCAGCGTCAACACGCTGGAGCAGACCGAGAGCTTCCAGCGCGATCAGGATGGCGACAGCGGGGGCGCGAGCCTGACGCTCGCGGCCGCCGCCGGGGTGGCGGCGGCGCAGGATGTGGTGACGGCCGATCTGGAAGGCGGCCTGACCGTCAACACCAGCGGCGCGGTCACGGTGAATGCGGCGAACACCACCGGGATGGGCACCGCCGGGATCGGTGCAGCCCGCGATCCGCAAAGCGAAATCGGCATCGGCGTCGGCGTGGGCCTTGGCATACTCAACAACACCACCGCGGCGCGGGTCGGCAACGGGGCCACGATCAATGCCGGCAGCGTGTCGGTCACCGCGGCCTCGCGCGAGAACGCCGATGGCGATTATCTGCGCCGGCTGACGGCGCTCGGCGTTTCCGGGGCGATGGCTGACAACGTGGCGGTGGCGGGCTCGCTCGCCGTCGGCATCTCCACCGGCCGGACCGATGCGGTGATCGGCAACAATGTCAACATCACCTCCAGCGGCGCGGTTGCTGTGACCCTCGACAACACCAGCCAGTTGTCGGCCAAGGCGCTGGCCGGGGCGGCGACCTTCGGCAGTGGCGGCGCGGGCATCGGCGCCTCCATCGCGGTCGTTGTGTCGGAAAAGGAATATCGGGCGCGGATCGGCAACAACGCCAATATCACCTCCAACGGGCTGAGCGTGACGGCGCGCAATCACCGGATCGACGAAAACAACGCCTTCTCCTTCGTCAACTTCGACGATTGGGATGCGGTCAGCGAAACCCTGACCTCTGCGGTCGAGGGCAAGATCCTCGGCGACAGCAACTATTACGTCGAGGCGATCGGCGGGGCCGCCAGTTCCGGCGTCGCGGTGCAGGGCTCTTTCGGGGTGATGGTGTTCAGCGATGTTCTGGAGGCCGAAATCGGCAGCGGCGGCACGATCAACGCCGGCACCGGTGAGGTGGAACTCGCCGCCGAAGGCGATTACTTCGCGCAGGATGTCTCAGGGGCGTTGTCGGCCAGCACGTCGAGCGCGGCCGTGGGCGTTTCCTCCAGCGTGATCGTGAGCTCGGGCGAGACCCGGACGCGGTTGGGGCAGAATACGCAGATCACCTCGGCAGGCGCGTTCCGCTCCAACGCCGAGGCCCGGCAGGATATCTGGGTGCTGGCGGCCTCGGCCGCCGTGGCCTCCAGCGCCAGTGTGGCGGGAGTGGTCACGGTCGTGACCTCGAGCAACCAGGTGGAGGCGCTGATCGACCGGGGCGCCCGTGTCACCGTGGCCGGCGCGGGGGCGGTGCAATTGACCGCGCAGAATGACCTTGAGCTTTTCAGCCTCGCCGCCGGGATCGGGGCGGGAGGCTCGGCCGGGATCGGGGCGGGCGCCTCGACCCTTGTTGTCAACAACGTGACCCGCGCCATCGTCGCCGATGGCACGGGTGCTGCTGATCGGGCCGAACTGAACACCACCGGCAATGTGCTGATTTCGGCCGCTGCGGCGCTTTCGGGTGACACCTTTACGGCTGCGGGCGGTGCGGCGGGCACGGCGGGCGTTGGTGCGGGTGCTGGTGTGTACGTGCTCAATACCACCACCCAGGCGCGGATCGGTGATTTCGCGCGGGTGGGGACATCCCATACCGGCGGCAATATCAGCCTGATCGCCAGCGATTTCTCGCGCTTCCTGTCGGTCGCGGGCGCGGCCGGCTTCGGCGGCACGGTGGGCGGCGGCGCAGGTGTCGCCATCGGGGTGATCAACAAGAACACCAGCGCGACCGTCGGGGTTCAGGCGATCCTGCGCGGCGGCAATGTCACGGTCCAGGCCGAGACGCAGGAAGAATTCGAGGCGATCACCGCGGCCGTGGGCGTGGGCGGCAAGGCCGGGATCGCCGGTGCGGTCACGGTGTTGTCGGTCAATACCGACACCACCGCCCGGATCGGCGCGGGCGCCGATGTGCTGGCCGACGGCAATGTGGCGGTTCTGGCCAATGGCAAGACGCTGGTGGACATGATCGAGGGCGCCTTCGGCGGCGGTACCGCGGGCATCGGCGCCTCGGTCGGGGTGACGGTGATCGACACCACCACGCTGGCCGAGATCGGCGCCAATGCCGATGTGACCGGCCTCGGAAACCGGGGCACGCGCAGCTATACCGTCGGCTATGACGTGGTGATGCGCGACTATCTCGACAGCGAGGCCCTCACCCCGGCGAATTTCGATCCCGACGATGCCGAACCGGCCGATGGCCCGGTTGCGGCGCAGGCCCGGCAGGCCGGGCTCGACCTTCTCTTGCGGCGCCGCGATGCGCAGGCCCGGACAGAAACGGCCCGCGGTGTGATCGTGAACGCGGCCGATCTGGCCTCGGCCCGGTCGCTGACCGTGGCGGGCGCGGTGGGGGCCGTGGGCGTGTCGCTGTCGGCTGGCGTGCCGGTGATCACCACCAATACCGCCGCGCGGATCGGGGCGAATGCCGGCATCAACCAGGCCGCCGGCGCGGCCGGCACCGCGCAGAATGTCACCGTCGCGGCCGCGAGCGACCTTTATACCCTCGGCTTTACCGGTGCGGTGGCGGGCGGCGGCGTGGGTGTCGGCGCCGGTGTCAATGTCGCCGTGCTGAGCACCACGACCGAGGCGACCGTGGCCGACGGCGTGCAGATCGCCGCCAATGGCGATGTGCTGGTCAGCGCCGACAGCACCCAGGATCTGGTGGGGATCGGCGCGGCGGGCGCCATCGGCGGGACGGTCGGCATCTCGGGCGGGGTGGCGGTGCTGGATGTGACCACCGTGACCACCGCGCGGTTGGGCGGCAGCACCGTGGCCCAGGGCAACGTGGATGTTCTGGCGCGCGATGCCACGCGCAGTTCGATGCTCGCCGGGGCTTTCGCCATCGGTGTCTATGGCGGCATCGGCGCCGCGGTCAGCGTCGTCAATCTCGACAAGTCGGTGCGGGCCTTCATCGCCAATGGTGCGAGTGTCTCGGCGCTCGGCAACCGGGGCACGCGGCCGATCCTGACGGGCGATGTGGCCAGCCCGACGCGTGCCGCTTCGCGCGGCGTGAATGTGCAGGCCGATGCGGGCCAGCTGTCCTTCACGCTCGCCTTGGCCGGGTCGGGCGGGCTCGTGGGCCTGTCGGGCGTGGTCGCGCTGACGCTGATGGAAGTGACGACCGAGTCCTTCATCGGCAACGATGCCAACATCAACACCGCAGGCGGCAATGCCGGGGCCAATGCCGGGCAGGATGTCGCGGTGAACGCCCGCGACAATACCGCGACCGCCGTGATCGCGGGCGGTGCCGCAGTGGGCGCCGTGGGCATGTCGGGCGCAATCGACGTGGGCGTCTTCAAGAACACCACGGCGGCCTATGTCGGCGACAACGTGACCCTGCGCGCCCGGCGGGATCTTTTCGTCAATGCGCTGGCGGATCGTCAGGGCAATTCCTTCGTGCTGGGCGCGGGCGGCGGGATCGTCGGCCTTGCCGCGGGGATCGCCGTTTACAATTACGGCGACGGTATCGCCCCGGGGGGCGACGCCGATGAGCAGATCGGCGACGCCAGCGAAAGCGGGACGCTGTCGCTTGCCGATATGACCGGCGACGCCCAGGCCCAGGTGGAGAACAACGAGGTCAACGCCCTGCTGGCGGAATCGGACGACGAGCATGTGCGCAACATCAGCGCCGCCGCACAGGCGCAGCGCGAGGGCGTGGATATCGCCGGACGCGTCTCGACCCTCGCCATTCCGGCCGGCACCTCGGCCAGCATCGGCAGCGGCACGATGGATGTGGACGGCACCGTGGCGCTGAACAGCTCTGACGGGCTGCGGATGCGCATGACCACGGGTGCCGTCGCGGGCGGCGGGCTGGCCGCCGGCGCAGGCATCGGCGTGCTGACGGTGGACACCACCAACACCGCCCAGATCGACGGCACCGGCACGATGAATGTCGGCGGCCTGTCGCTTGATGCGCGCACCATGCGCACCATCAACAGCCTGCAATTCGCCGGCACTGCGGGTCTGCTGGCTGCGGTCAGCGCCGATGTGGGCGTGATCACGGACCGCTCCACCTCCACCGCGGCGGTGCGGCGGCGGACGATCTCCACCACCACGGGCGGCGCGATGGCGGTCAACGCCTCGATGACCCGCAGCGTGGAGCTGGAGGCCATGGGTGGCGGGCTCGCCGGCGGCGTGGCCATCGGGGCCTCTGTCGGGTCGGTGACGCTGGCGGGGTCGGTCCGCGCCGAGGTCACCCACGGCGCGAGCCTCGGAACGGCGGGCGCACGCGCCTCGTCGATCAATGTGAGTGCGCTGGCCGACAGCGAGATCGAGGTCGATGCGCTGGCCGCGGGCGGCGGCATCGGTGCGGCGATTCAGGGCGCGGCTGCGACGGCGCGAATCCGTCCCAACGTCAGCGTTCTCGTGTCGAACGCCAACCTTGATGCAAGCGGCAGCGTCGACATCCTCGCCCGTGCGGTCGGTGTGGCCGAGGCGCGGGCACGGGGCTTCGCGCTCGCGGGCCTGCTGTCGGCGGGCGGCTCGCTGGCCGATGCACGCATCGACAGCGACGTTACCACGACCGTGTCGAACAACACCCGGATCGAAGGCGGCAGCATCGGCATCCGCGCACGGCTCGAAGCGCCGGATGTGGAGACCACCGCCACCGGATCGGCCGGCGCGCTGGTGGGCATCAATGCCACCGTCGCCAATGCGCGGACCGGCGGCTCCGCGATCACCGATGTGCGCAACGCGGGCCTGCATTCGTCGGGCGGTGCGCTGATCTCGGCCTCCAGCAACACCTCTCAGACCGCTGAGGCGAGCGGGAATGCCGGCGGGATCGTCGCCGTGGGGCTGAACGAATCCACGGCGCGCGCCGATACCACCACCCGTGCCACCCTGACCGATATGGTCGAGGTCGAACTGGGCGGGCTGCAACTGATCGCCGATGGCGTCAGCCGCAACCGCGCCAACACCACCTCGGGCAGTGGCGGCGTCGTTGCCGGGGCCTCGGGCACCGCCGATACGATCACCAATTCCACGACCCAAGCCGCCATCCTGACCTCGGCCGGAACCTCTTCGGTCATGAATGTCAGCGGACTGGCGATGATCGACGCGAGCCAGACGGCGGATTTCGGCGGCTTCGTGGACAACCGGCAGGCCTCGCTCGTCGGGGCGAGCGCGGCGCGGCTGGATCATGTGGTCAACAGCAACGTCACCGCAGGGGTCGGCGACCGGGTCACGATCAATGCCCGCGACTATGACCACCGCGCGCGGAACTATGTGACGAACCCGGCGCGCAGCGGCGGGCGGCGCAACGTCGAGAGCGTCTCGGGCGGGCTTGCGAATTTCCCGGCCGGTGGCGCGACCGTGGCGGTGGTGCAGAACACGGCCGCCACGATCGGCAACGATTCGGTGGTCGAACTGACCCGGCCGACCATGGGCGTCGGGCTGAGCCAACTGGGCATCGAGGCCCATAACGACACCCGGCTGAACCAGCGGGTGAACCTCGACAGCGGCGGCGCCATCGCCACCGCGAGCGCTGTAATCGAAGCGACCGTGATCGCCAACGCCACGGTCGCGGTGGGCGACCGCGCGCGGCTGGAGGTGGAGCGTGGCGATATCGAGATCGCCGCATGGGGCAGCGGGCGCGCCGATCTACGGTCATCGGCCACGACCTACGGTCTGGCCGGGGCGCCCTCGGGTCGGGCCAACCTGACCTACACGGCGGTCAACAGCTATTCGCAAGGCGCCAACGCCCTCGTGCAGGCGACGGACGGCATCACGCCGGTCGACGGCTCGATGCCGTCATCCGGGACGGTGACGATCAGCGCGGGCCGCGGCCTCGGTGGCACCACGCAGGAACTGGATTTCAAGGCGATCATCGATCTGTTCAACAAGACGGCGATTCCGATCCCGGCGACCCCGAACCCGACGATCATCGTCAACAATTCCGCGCTGGTGACCATCGGCGCCAGCACCCCGGCCGAGCCGCGCGAGGGTGTGCGCGCTGCCGGCGATATCCTGATCGTCGCCTCGCGCGGCGAGATCGAGGCCGAGGCCCGGGGCACCGGCAAGGATATCTATCGCGAAGCGGCGGCTGCGGTCGTGAGCGCCGTCTCCAACCTGTTCGGCGGCGGTGACGTCACTTTCGACTACAACGGCGGCACGGCGCGGATTGACGGCGGGATGTCGCGCGTCTGGGTCGACGGGCGGGTGGAGACCGGTCTGCAACGCTTCAGGCAGGTGACGGTGAGTGCGGCGGCTTGCGAGGATACGCCGCTTGCTTGCGCAAACAACGACGCCTTCGGCAACATCCTTTTCGACGTCTCCGACCCCGAACCGGTGGGCGCAGATATCCTCGAACGGGTCAACGAACTCGAACAGCTGATCCAGGATTACGACACCGATCTGATTGCCCGCGCGGCCTATCGCAACGAGATCAATTTCCTCTATCGCAAACTTGTGGCGCTGGGTCTGGGAAGCTTCAATGCGGCCGGCGATTTTGTGCCGGGCGAATTTGCCGGGCCGTCACCGCGCCAGCAATTGCTGGACGATGCCGCCGCGATCAATCTGCAGATCGACGGCGAGAAGACGACGCTCGCGACCGAGGCGCTGGTCGGTCTGAGCGACGATCTGACGGATTTCGCCGAGGCCCTGAACGAAAACCTGACCCTTCCGGTCTATGGCCTGTCGGCTTCGCTCGAACGGGTGCTGGTCGAGGTGCAGGCATTTACGCTTTATGATGGCGATGCGCTTGCCGGCGAAATAAGCGCTGCCCGAAACGCCCGAAATTCCGCCGTTGCGGCGGCGGCGACAGTTGCCAGTACCGAAGTGGCGGTGCGGGCGCTGCGGGATCAGAACGCCACTCTCGCCTCCGAAATCGCCACCGCCCAGTCGGCGCTGGCGGGCGCGCTGATCGCCGGCAACACCTCTCTTGCGACGACGCAAGCAGGCATCATCAGCACCAACACCCAGCAGATCCGCGACAACCTGAGCACGATCGCCGGCCATGTGCAGACGATCAACAGCCAGTCGCAAACCGCGCGCCAGCAGGCGGCCAATGCCCAATCGCGCCTGAACAACATCATCGACGCCTCGCGCGACCCTACTGAACTTGTCGATGTCGTGCTTCTTTCTGATTTGCTGCAGGCTCCGGTCATCGACCCCGGCGATGGCTCCATTATCAGCGTCGGGGCGATGCGTGCCGTCAACGACACGTTTGGCGCCATCACGACCGAGCAGACTAGTATCGCGCCGACCCTCGGGACTATCGTCAGCAACGCCAATACGAATTCGGGCGCCGGCGGCGCGGTTCAGGTCGCGGCCAACCAGATCCAGAGCCTGACCACGACCTTCGCCAATACCATGGTCTCGGCGGCCTCGGCCCCGGCCACCAGCGGCAACCCCACCGCGCGGCGGCTGTTGATCGAGGATACCGCGGCGCGGCTCGGCAATCTTTCGGTCGAATCGGCTACACTCACCGGCGGCGGCACCGGCCAGTTGCTGGCACCGGGCAACGCCCAGATCCTCGTGACGAACAATACCTCGCACACGCTGCAACTGGGCAACATGATCATGCCCACCTACGATTCGGCGAATGTGCGCTTCAACGGCGTGCTGGTCGAAAGCGCGGCGGACATCACGCGCCTGAATGCTGGCAGCGTGACGGCGAATCTGGCGCAGATCACCACCGCGCGCACCTCCAGCCGGCCGCTCGTCCGCGTCATCTCGACCTATAATCCCGAGGGGCTGCCGCTCGGCGTCACACCGCAGCTTGCGCCCGATATCATCCTGCCCACCGGCAAGCGGATCGAGAACCTGAGCGGGGCGGTCAACATCCGCTCCGAGGCGGGCAATATCTATATCCGCGGCACGATCGATGCGGGTTCTGTCGATATCCTCGCGCAGAACGGCGATTTCGTGTCGAGCTTCGTCAACGGCTTCAACCATATCGGCGGCGACCCGGCGAGCTTCAACGTGCCGCTCGATTCCGCCGAACGCGGCACCGGCATCACCGCCAATGGCGCGGTGTCGATCTCGGCGCGGTTCCTCAACATCAACTCCACGATCCAGAGCGGCATTGCCGAGTGGAACCTCTCGCTGTCGGATTTCAGCCTGCTGACCGCCGCCCCTGACGCCGTGGGCCTGACCCAGGCGCAGATCGACGCCGCCGTTGCCGCCGGCAACACCACGGTGACGAACGCCACCGGCCAGACCTTCAACATCAACACCGCCCCGCCGGGGGTCGACCCGGACGAACTGGCCACGGTGGTGGAGCAATACAACGCCGAGATCGTGGTCAACCCGAATGCGAGCCCGGTGCGCGAACTCACCGTCGACGGCGTGCTGACGCAGGTGAATATTCGCGACTACCTGTCTGGGGCGGTCGACAACACGATCTCCTTCACCCGGCTCGTGGCCGAGGACTTCGCCAATTCCAACCCCGGGCTGGACGCGAATTTCAGCGTGATCCGCCCCTCTACCGACAATATCGGTGCGCTTTACGATGCGCGCGCGCGGCAATTCGTGGTCAACGGCGCCAGCGTCAAGGGCGGCTATGTGCAGCTGTTCGGCCAGATCATGAACACGTCGAGCGTCGGCGGGCAGATCAACGTGCTGGACGGTTTCGGCACGATCAACGTGGAGAACAACACCTCGATTCCGGTGGTGCTGCGCAACATGTCCACCGGCGACGATCCGGAAGGCAACCGCCGGGGTGTCCAGGGCCGTATCGAGATCACCGATGTGGTCGGCGTCAACGCGTCCGACCCGACCAACCCGATCGTCAATGTGGTCTATACGGTCTACACCCGCAACTACACGCCCGGCGCGGTCAACGGAACCATTCAGGTGGCGACGCAACTCGGGACGATCAACAACGACGGCACGCTGAACCTCGGCATCACCACCGTCACCGAAAGCGGCGACCGCAGCAGCACCTACAACCCCTCGAACAACCAGCGTTATGTCTGGACCACGGCGGAAGAGCGGCGCAGCCGCGCCTTCTACAACCAGGTTTCGACCGAACTCTTCGGCTCGGCCTCCCTGACCATCGCATCCGTCACCAGCCTCCACCGGACCTCGGGCCCCGATACCCTGTCGCTGGAGCGGCTGCGCGACGGCACATATGTCACGACCAACACAACGCAGGTCGGTGGATCGCTGAGCACGGCCAATGGCTATGTGGAGACCAACCCGCCCTCGCCGCAGTCCAACGCAACGCTCAACGCCAACCCGGCCACCCATTACACCGAAGGGCAGGTGACGACGGTCAACATGACCGAGTTCATCGACACCGGTGAAAGCAGCCGGCGCTGCAACTGGTGGACGCTCTGCATCGCCAGCGAAAAGACCTATTACTATCGCCTGACGCAGGAATACACCACGATCCGGACCAATTCGCTCAAGGCCGATTTCCCGATCGCGGTGAATTTCATCGGCGTCAACAGCGGCCAGATCGACGTAGTTTCGCCCAATGCCGATGTGGTGCTGCTCAACCGGCTGGACAGCCCCAACGGGGCAGTGAACATCCGCGCCGCCGCGCTCGATGGCACCGGGCCGGGCTCGATCGTGCAGGGCGCGCTTGCGGGCGAGATCCGCGCACGCAGCACGACGCTGAGCGCAGGCCGCAACATCGGCGGCGTCACCGCCAGCGGCATTCCCGGCGCGCCGGTCAATGCCGGGTTGGTGGTCAACCTCGTGCGCACCGACATCGGTGGCGCCTTCATGACGGCGCGTGCCGGTGACGGCAATGTCTCGGTCACCTCGCGCGGGGACATGATCGTGGATCAGGTCTCGGCCATGGGCGATGTGAGCGCGGGCCGTGGGCAGGTGGAACTGGTCGCCTCGGGCGGGATCGACGGCTATGACCAGCTGGCCTTCATCCGTGCGCCGCGCGTCAGCCTGACGGCGCTGAGCGGCGGTATCGGCGGCATCGGCAATAACGAGATGCTGCGCGTCGATACCGGCTACACCGCCGATCAGTCGCTGCGGCCCTTCGGTGATCCGACGCTGGATGGCACCATCCCGGACAATGCGTTCCTCGGCCTTTCGGCAGAGGCGACGGGCGATATCGGTATCCGGTCCGGCGATTGGGCCGGCAATGATGACGGCACGATGCTGGTGATGCGCGTGCGCTCCTCCGGCGGTGACGTGCGGCTGCAATCGAGCGGCCAGATCCTCGACAACAACCCGGTGCAGACCATCGACCAGCGCACCTATGACGACCTGCTCGGGTTCTGGGAAGAACTCGGCCTGCTGGCCGACGACCCGGGCCGCGGTGTGGACGGCAGCGTGAACGAGCAGAAACAGGAGACGATGATCGTCGCCTTCGAGAATTCGCAGACCCAGAGCTACAGCCAGTATTGGGAAGTGCGGCGCACCCAGCCCGACGGCGGGGCCACCTATGACCCGGATTTCCAGTTCACCCTGACGCCCACGGCGGCGCAACTCGACGGGCTGCGCGAAAGCTTCCGCGCCGAAGCCCTGGCCGCCGATCCGGCGGCGGATGCCGATGCCATCGCCGCCCGGCGGCTGGCCGAATTCGAGGCAGACATGGATGCCCGGCGCCGGGCGCTGACTTCGGCCTTCCTCGATCAGGCGATCGCAGAGGGCGCGGCCGATCCCGATGCCGCCGCCGCCGCGCGGTTGCAGGAGTTCGAGGCCACGCGCACGGCCGAATATCATCAGCTTGCAACCACCGTGGGCGGCTTCACCGAAACCTATGACGACAGCTTTGCCTATACGGCCAACGATGCCGACCGCGCGCAGCTTCTGACAGGCTCGGTCTGGACGGAACGCGAGCTTGCCTTCTCGCTCAACCCCGGCGCGCTCAAGACGGTGACGGGCACCAACCCTGTGGTCAAAGACCCCAATGTCTCGGGGCGGTCGGTTGATCTGCAGGCCAACCGCGGCATCGGCGAGACGATCATCGACCCCGATACCGGCACCCGCGGCGTCACCTTGCTGGCCAGCATGGACCCGCGCGACCTGACCATCGATCAGCGCGTGGCCCTCGCCGCGGCAGAGCGTTTCGATCTGCTGCTGACGGTGGGCCAGATCGGCCCGCTGCCGGCCGATGCGACGCCGGAACAGATCGCGGCCCATGCCGCCGCGGTTGCGGCGGGGCTGGATGCGCCGGGCACGTCGGTGGAGGTGCTGCTGGGCGCCGATCCGGCCACCTTCACGCCGCTGGAGCGCGCGGCCTTCGACGCCGCCGCCGCGCGGCTGGTGCCGGCCGAAAACTCGCTGCTGACGATCCTGTCGAAGCGGCCGCTCAACTTCAACGCGGAGGAGCGTCTGGACGTTCTGGTGCCCAATGTCTCCGACGCGGGCAATCCCGATGTGGGGCAGGTCTACCTTGCGTCGCGCCGGGGCGCGCTTTTGGGCAATATCGACACCCATGCCGAAACCCGGATCAAGGTTCAGGGCGACATCGTGCAGGCCGCCGGCGGCGGGGCCATCGTGACCGGCCCGCTGATTCTGGAATCCGCCCGAGGCGCCATCGGCGCCGACGGCGCGCGCCTGCAAATCACGCCGCGCCCGCTCGTGTCGCTGACCGCGCGGGCACAGGACGGGGTCTATCTGGGCTTTGCCGAAAGCGCGATCATCGACACGGTCTATTCGCCGCAGTCGGTGGACCTGTTCGCCGCCCACTCGATGATCAACGCCAACAATGACGATCTGATCAACATCCTCGGCGCCGAGGTTGCGCTGCAGGCCGCCGATGGCTCCATCGGCACGCTGGCCCGGCCGCTCAATGTCGCTGCCAGCGTCGGCGGGTCGATCACCGCGACAGCGACCGAAACGATCAACCTGTTCGGGCCGCTGTTCTTCCGCTTCGTCATCGGCGAGGCCACTGCTGGCGGCACCATCCGCCTGATCGGCGGGCAGGATGCGGTGATCGGCGGGCTGGTGGAAACCCCGGCCGATGTGGTGCTGGCCTCGGCCGGAAGCTTCGGGTTCACCGGCGCGGCCGATGTGCGCTCGTTCGCGGGCGACATCATCGGCAATGCCGGCGCCTTCCGGATGCTGGAGGGCGCGCGGATGCGCGCGAATGCCGGCCGGATCGTGCTGAACGCGCTGACAGGGAATGCCCAGGTCACGGGGCTGGAATCGGGCCTTGGCGATGCGATGGCGGTCAGCATCACGGCGGCGGGCCGCATCCTTGCAGGCACCGCCGACCCGCGTGTCGATATCACCGCGCTGGCACCGGGTGGCGGCGTCTTCCTCGACGGTGCCGAAGGTGTGGGCGACCGGACACAGGCCCGCGACTCGCTGGACGATGACAGCCTGCTCGATGCACCCAA
The DNA here is from genome assembly GCA_007129775.1 of Paracoccaceae bacterium. Lineage (GTDB taxonomy): Bacteria > Pseudomonadota > Alphaproteobacteria > Rhodobacterales > Rhodobacteraceae > Rhodobaculum. The sequence goes on from SKUV01000090.1 coordinate 13,949, forward strand.
CCCGCTGCGCATCCTGACCAATGTGATCGGCGCCCGGTCCGACGACGGCGATCTGGTCTTCGCGTCCGATGGCGATGCCGTCTATTCCACGCTGATCGCGCCGCAGGGCAGCATCGACGTGACCTCGGGCGGGGCCATCACGGTGGATGACGCCACAAGCGGCGGTAGCCAGAGCTTCGAAGCGACCGGAAATATCGACATCGCCAATGCCACCACGACCGGCCTTCCGGACGATCCGGGCAATATCGCTATCGTCTCGACCGGTGGCGGGGTGAATCTGGGCGCGATCGGCGCTGCCGGAGATATCGCGGCCGAGGGTGAAGAGGTCGATTTCGTCACCCTGACCGCGGATGGTGATGCCACGGTGGCGGCCAGTGACGGCGCGGTCACCGGCGATACCATCACCACGGGCGGTGACAGCAATGTTACCGGTACGGGCGTCACGCTGGGCAATGTGGATGCCGGCGGCGACAGCGCCATTGACGGCGGCACCGGCGCGGTGGAGGTGACCCAGATCACCACGGGCGGTGACAGCAATGTTACCGGTACGGGCGTCACGCTGGGCAATGTGGATGCCGGCGGCGACAGCGCCATTGACGGCGGCACCGGCGCGGTGGAG
>SKUV01000227.1 GCA_007129775.1 Paracoccaceae bacterium
AGGGGGCATCGCACCGGCGGGCAGGAGGCCCGGCGGCGGATGCCGGGGAAATGCCGGCTTCGGACAGAGGGGGCGGCATGGCCGGACAGGATGACAGCGCGCTGAATCGGACGGGTCTTTACGATCTGCATCTGGAACTGGGTGCGAAAATGGTGCCCTTCGCCGGCTACGAGATGCCGGTGCAATATCCCATGGGCGTGCTGAAGGAGCATCTGCATACGCGCGCGGCCGCCGGGCTGTTTGATGTCTCGCACATGGGGCAGGTGATCTTGCGCGCGCCTTCGGTAGGCGAGGCTGCCCGCGCGCTCGAGGCGCTGGTGCCCGCCGATCTGCTGGGCCTTGCCATGGGCCGGCAGCGCTATGGGCTGTTCACGGCGCCCCACGGGGGCATTCTGGACGATCTCATGATCGCGCGGCGCGAGGACGACCTGTTTCTGGTGGTCAATGCCGCGCGCAAGGCCACCGACATCGCCTATCTGCGCGCCGCCCTGCCTGCCGCCGTCACGGTGGAAGAGGTGGCCGACCGCGCGCTTCTGGCCCTGCAGGGCCCCGAGGCGGAGGCGGCGCTGGCGGCCGAGGTGCCGGGCGTCGCCGCGATGCGGTTCATGGATGTGGCGATGTTCGACTGGCGGGGCGCGGCGCTCTGGGTGTCGCGGTCGGGCTATACCGGCGAGGACGGGTTCGAGATTTCGGTGCCGGGCGCCCGGGCCGAGGGCTTCGCCCGGGCGCTTCTGGCGCGGCCGGGGGTGGCGCCCATCGGGCTGGGCGCGCGCGATTCGCTGCGGCTGGAGGCGGGGCTGTGCCTTTACGGCCATGACATCGACACCACCACCAACCCGGCCGAGGCCGCGCTGGGCTGGGCCATCCAGAAGGTGCGGCGCACCGGCGGCGCGCGCGAGGGCGGCTTTCCCGGTGCAGATGTGATCCTGCCCGCGCTGGCTGAGGGGCCCGCCCGCCTGCGCGTGGGCCTGCGCCCCGAGGGCCGCGCGCCCATGCGCGAAGGCACGTCGCTTTACGATGCGGCGGAGGGCGGCGCGCCGGTGGGCCAAGTCACCTCGGGCGCCTTCGGGCCCAGTATCGTGGCGCCGATGTCCATGGGCTATCTGCCGCGCCCCCTTTGCGCGCCCGGCACCCGGGTTTACGGTGAGGTGCGCGGCAAGCGCCTGCCCGCCGTGGTCACGGCCCTGCCGTTCCGCCCCGCAACCTATCGGAAATGACCCTGCCAACGGATGAACATGCGATGAAATACACCGAAGAACACGAATGGCTGCGCGTCGAGGGCGATCTGGTCGTCGTCGGCATCACAGAACATGCGGCCGAGCAACTGGGCGATGTGGTGTTCGTGGAACTGCCCGAGCCCGAAACGCAGGTCGCCAAGGGCGACGAGGTCTGCGTGATCGAAAGCGTCAAGGCGGCCTCCGACATCCTCGCCCCGGTGGATGGCGAGATCGTGGAGGTCAACGACGCGCTGACCGACAGCCCCGACATGGTCAACAAGGACCCGCTGGGAGAGGCATGGTTCTTCAAGATGAAGATCGACGATACCGGCGTGCTTGACGACCTGATGGACGAGGACGAATACAAGGACTTCATCGGCTGAGGATGCGGCGGCGCGTGCAGATCAACGGGGTGCGCGGGCGCTGGGTGGCCGAGGTCGGGGGCCGCTGGCTCGGCGTGCTGCACCACAGCCTGCGCGAGGGGGCGACGGGCTACCGCGCCCCGATCTTTCCCGAGCATCCCGGCCAGAAACGGTTCGAGGAACTGATCGCCGCGCTGAAGGCGCATGACCTGGTGGTGATCCAGCGCGACAAGGACCGCGAGACGCTGGCCCGCGACGGCTATGTCGGCGTCTTCCGCTTTGCCGATCTGAAGGTTGATCTGGAGGCGCTGGAACTGACCCTGCGCCTTGTCGAACGCTATGCCGACCCGAAATGAAACGCCCCGAGACGATGGCGGGCCGCGCAAGGCCCGCCGCTGACCCGCAAGCATGGGATATATCCGATGACCTACACCCCAACCGCCTATGACCCCTATGACTTCGCCAACCGCCGCCATATCGGCCCCTCGCCGGCCGAGATGGAACGGATGCTGGCGGTGATCGGGGCCGACAGCCTCGATGCGCTGATCGACGAGACGGTGCCGGCCTCGATCCGGCAGGCGCGGCCGCTGGGCTGGGCGCCGCTGTCGGAAGGGGCGCTTCTGGCGAAAATGCGCGCGGTGGGAGCGAAGAACCGGGTGATGACCTCGCTGATCGGGCAGGGCTATTACGGCACGGTCACGCCGCCCGCGATCCAGCGCAACATCTTCGAGAATCCGGCATGGTATACCGCCTACACCCCCTATCAGCCGGAAATCGCGCAGGGCCGGCTGGAGGCGCTTCTGAACTTCCAGACCATGGTGTCGGATCTGACCGGTCTGCCCGTCGCCAACGCCAGCCTGCTGGACGAGGCGACGGCTTGCGCCGAGGCGATGGTGATGGCGCAGCGGGTCGCCAAATCGAAGGCGACAGCCTTTTTCGTGGATGAAAACTGCCATCCGCAGAACATCGCCGTGATGCAGACCCGGGCCGCGCCGCTGGGCATCGAGGTGATCGTGGGCGCGCCCGGGGCGCTGGAGCCGGAGCGGGTGTTCGGCGCGATCTTTCAGTATCCCGGCACGTTCGGCGATCTGCGCGACGTGACGCAGGAATGCGAGGCGCTGCACGCGGCCAGGGCGGTGGCGATCGTGGCAACCGACCTTCTGGCGCTGACCATGCTGCGCGAACCGGGCGCGATGGGCGCCGATATCGCCGTCGGATCGAGCCAGCGTTTCGGCGTTCCGCTGGGCTATGGCGGCCCCCATGCCGCCTTCATGGCCTGCCGCGACGGGATGAAGCGCGCCATGCCCGGCCGGATCGTCGGCGTGTCGATCGATGCGCGCGGCAACATGGCCTACCGGCTGTCGCTGCAGACCCGCGAGCAGCATATACGCCGCGAAAAGGCCACGTCGAATGTCTGCACCGCGCAGGCGCTGCTGGCGGTGATGGCGTCTTTCTATGCGGTCTTTCACGGCCCCACCGGTCTGCGCGCCATCGCCGAGCGGGTGCATTTCAACACCGTCCGGCTGGCGCAGGCGCTGCGCGATGCGGGCGCCAAGGTCGCGCCGCAGGCGTTTTTCGACACGATCACCGTGGATGTCGGCGTGGGGCAGGCGGGTATCCTCGCCGCTGCCGAACAGCGCGGCATCAACCTGCGCAAGATCGGCACGGGCCGCGTCGGCATCTCGCTGGACGAGACGACGGACGAGGATGTGATCACGCGGGTTCTGGCGGCCTTCGGCATCCGCGCGACCGCGGGGCCTGCGCAAGGCCTCGGTTTCCCCGACAGCCTGATCCGGCAAAGCGACTACCTGACCCATCCGGTCTTTCACATGAACCGCGCGGAATCGGAGATGATGCGCTACATGCGCCGGCTGTCGGATCGTGACCTTGCGCTTGATCGTGCGATGATCCCGCTGGGGTCCTGCACGATGAAGCTCAATGCCGCGGCCGAGATGATGCCGGTCTCGTGGCCCGCCTTTGCCACGCTGCACCCCTTTGCGCCGCAAGAACAGGCGCAGGGCTATGCCGAGGTGATCGCCGATCTGTCGGAAAAGCTGTGCGAGATCACAGGCTATGACGCCATGTCGATGCAGCCCAATTCCGGCGCGCAGGGCGAATATGCTGGGCTTCTGACCATCGCCGCCTATCACCGGGCGCGGGGCGAGGGGCATCGGGATGTCTGCCTGATCCCTACCTCGGCCCATGGCACCAACCCGGCCAGCGCGCAGATGGCGGGCATGAAGGTCGTGGTGGTGAAATCGGCGGCCAATGGCGATGTGGACCTGGGGGATTTCCGCGCCAAGGCCGAGGCCGCGGGCGAACGGCTGGCGGCCTGCATGATCACCTATCCCTCCACCCACGGCGTGTTCGAGGAAACCGTGCGCGAGGTCTGCGAGATCACCCATGCCCATGGCGGGCAGGTCTATCTGGACGGGGCGAACCTCAACGCGATGGTGGGCCTGTCCAAACCCGGCGAGATCGGCGCCGATGTGAGCCACCTGAACCTGCACAAGACCTTCGCCATCCCCCATGGCGGCGGCGGCCCCGG
>SKUV01000226.1 GCA_007129775.1 Paracoccaceae bacterium
GGAGCCGGTGACGGACGAGGCCACGGGCCTTGTCGGCTGGCTCGACCGCACCCTGTCGCGGTTCTGAGAATGCAGGCGCTGCCCTTACCGCCCCCCGCACTCTGGCCGGGTATGCCCGGCCGCTGCGCGCGCCCGGCCCTCCGCGCCCATGGCGTGCCCCATTTGAGTGAAGGATTTCGATAGACCATGCATCCGGCACCGTCCCTTATCCTGTTCACCACGCTCTCCGGCCTCGGCTTCGGGCTACTGTTCTGGCTCGGCACGGGGCTGATCGCCCCCATCGGCTGGGCGGCATTCGTCTTTTTCGGGCTGGGCTACGGGCTGGCGGTGGCGGGGCTGCTGGCCTCCAGCACCCATCTGGGCCATCCCGAGCGCGCGCTTCTGGCCTTCACCCAATGGCGCAGCAGTTGGCTGTCGCGCGAGGCGGTGCTGTCGGTGGCTGCCCTTCTGATCATGGCGCCCCATGCGGCGGGCGCGGTCTTTTTCGCCACGCCATTGCCGGTGCTGGGCTGGGCCGGCGCGGCGCTGTCGCTGGCCACGGTCCTCGCGACCTCGATGATCTATGCACAACTGAAGACCGTGCCGCGCTGGCATCACTGGTCCACGCCGCTGGTCTTTCTGGTCGCCGCGCTGGCCGGCGGGGCGCTTCTGACAGGGCAGCTTGCGCCGGCGGGGCTCTTGCTGACCCTGCTGGCCGTGCCGCTGGCGGCGCATTGGCATTTCGGCGACCGCCGCTTCCGCGAAGCCGGCAGCACGCCCGAAACCGCCACCGGGCTGGGCGCCATCGGGCGCGTGCGCCTGTTCGAGCCGCCCCATAGCGGCGGCAATTACCTCACGCGCGAGATGGTCCATGTGGTCGCCCGCCGCCATGCCGCGAAACTGCGCGCCGTCGCGTTGTTTGCGGGCGCGCTGGTACCGGGTCTGATGCTGGGCATGGCGCCGCCATCCTACGCCTTGGCCGCCCTCGCGCTGGTGCTGCATCTGGGCGGGATGCTGGCCGCGCGCTGGCTGTTCTTTGCCGAGGCAGAGCATGTGGTCGGCCTCTACTACGGAAGGAGATGAGCCTTGAAGATCGCGGTTCTGGACGATTTTCACCGTCATGCCGAGGACTTCGCCGACTGGGGCGATCTGGCCCCCGGCGTCACCGTCTTTCATGACCCCATCCCCGAGGCCGACCGCGCCCGCGTGCTCGCCCCGTTCGAGGTGCTCTGCGTCATGCGCGAGCGTACGCCCCTGCCCGCCGATCTGATCGCGGCGCTGCCCAACCTGCGGCTGGTGGTGACCACGGGGATGCATAACGCCGCCATCGATATGAACGCCTGCGCCGCGCGGGGGGTGACCGTCTGCGGCACGGTCTCGCTGCTGCCCGGCACGTCGGAACTGACGATGCTTCTGATGCTGGCCGCGATGCGCGGGTTTCAGCGTGAACTGGACGCGCTCCATTCCGGGGGCTGGCAGGCGCATGGCGCGGGGCGGGCGCTGCACGGGATGACGCTGGGGCTGATCGGGCTGGGCAAGCAGGGCGAGGGCGTGGCGGCGCTGGCACAGGCCTTCGGGATGCGCCGGATCGCATGGAGCCAGAACCTGACCGAGGAACGCTGCGCCGAACTGGGCGTGACGCGGATGCCCGGCCTCGATGCGCTGCTGGCCGAGGCCGATGTGGTCAGCATCCACCTGCGCCTGTCGGAACGCTCGCGCGGGCTGATCGGGGCGCGGGAACTGGCGCTGATGAAGCCCGATGCACTGCTGGTGAACACCGCGCGCGGCCCAATCGTGGACGAGGCCGCGCTGCTGTCGGCGCTGCAGGGGGCGGGCGGGCCGGGCATGGCCGCGCTCGATGTCTATGGCGACGAGCCGCTGCCTGCCGACGCGCCCCTGCGCGACGCCGCGCTGATAGCAGACGGCCGCCTGCTGCTCTCGCCCCATATCGGCTATGCCACCCGGCAGAATTACGCGGCTATGTATCGCGACACGGTGGAGGATGTGCGCGCCTTCGCCGAGGGCCGCCCCGTCCGCGTGCTGGCCTGAACGGGCCGGCGGGCGCAAGGCCTCGGCGCCCGGCCCTCAGCGCCCCGGGATCGTCTCCTGCGCCATGACCGAACGCGCGGCCTCCGCCACCGCGTGATAGAGCGAGCGCGCCGAGGATCGCGGGCCCAGCAGCGCAAGCTGTCCCGCCTCCGGCGCCAGCAGCCAGACCCCGTGATGGGCAATGACGCTGCGCGCCGACCACGGCACGAAAGGGGCCGCCGACAGCCGCGCCACATCCACATCGCACAGCCGCGCGCAGATCGCCTCCAGCAGCGGCGGCGGCCCGCCCAGATCGAGCCAGAGCCAGCCGTCGGACTGATCGGTCACCGCCGCGCCGGGCAGATCGGGCGCGGCCCCGGCCGCCAGAAACCAAGCCTGCGGCCCGGCCCACCAGCCAAGCGCGTCACCATCGCGCGCCAAGGCGCCGGGGCCGGGCGGCGGCGCCATCCCGGAAATCCCGGACACCTCCGCCCCCGCCACGCTGAACAGCCCGCGCGCGCGCTCCGCCAGATGGCAGGCGCCGATGTCTTCTTCCAGCGGCACGGCGCCGCCGAGGGCATGGGTCGGATGCAACTTCACAAGCTCAGCCACGCAGGCGCCCTCCTTCCGGGTCGATGAAATGGGGCGAGACGACGCGGCATTCGACCTCGGTGCGCGCCAGCGGGTCGGCCGCGCGCACCACCTCGCCCATCCGCGCTGCCCCGTTCGCAAGAAAGCCGAGCCCGATCTCCTGCCCCAGATGCGGCGAATGGCAGACCGATGACACCCAGCCCTGATCGTTCTGCGTCACCGCCTCGGCCCCGAGCGCCAGCAGATGCGCCCCCGCCGACAGCTTCGGCGCACGCGCTCGCAGGGGCTGCAGCCCCACCAGCCGCAACCCGTCCTCGGCCGCCAGCGCCGGGCGCTGCGCGAGCACCGCGCCGATACTGTCCTTTTTCCGCGACACCATCCGCCCCAGCCCCAGCATATGGGCGCTGGTCTGCCCGTTCAGTTCCGCCCCCGCGGCGTGCCCCTTTTCGATGCGCAAGACCGACAGAGCTTCGGTTCCATAAGGGGTTACGCCCAGATCCTCGCCCGATGCATGAAGCCCCTCCATCAGCGCCGCGCCATAGCGCGCCGGCACCGCCACCTCATAGGCCAGCTCGCCCGAGAACGAGATGCGGAACACCCGCCCGGCCATGCCCGCCAAATCCACCGCGGCGCAGCCCATGAAGGGCAGCGCCGCGTCCGATACATCGCCCGCCACCACCCGGCCCAGCAGATCGCGCGCCCGCGGCCCGGCAATCGCCACCTGCGCCCAGGCATCGGTGACCGAGATCAGATGAACGTCCAGATCGGGCCAGAGGCACTGGCGGCAGAACTCCATATGCCGAAAGACCGGCGCGGCATTGGCGGTGGTGGTGGTCACGAGGAAATGCCCCTCGCCCAGCCGCGCGCAGGTGCCGTCATCCATGACGAAGCCATCCTCGCGCAGCATCAGCCCATAGCGCACCTTGCCCAGCGCCAGCGTGGACATGGTGTTGCAATAGACCCGGTCGAGGAAGGCGGCGGCATCGCGGCCCTGCACATCGATCTTGCCCAGCGTCGAGACATCGCAGATCCCCACGGCCGCGCGCACGGCCATCGCCTCGCGGTCCACCGCATCGCGCCAGTGCCGCTCGCCCGGGCGGGGATACCACGCCGCCCGCTTCCACGCGCCGGCATCGACGAATTCCGCGCCCCGGGCGACCGCCCAGTCATGGGACGGGGTCAGCCGTGTGGGGCGATAGGCCGCGCCCCGGTCGCGGCCGGCAAGCGCGCCCATGGCCACCGGCGCAAAGGGCGGGCGCCAGCGGGTGGTGCCGGTTTCGGCGATGCTGCGCCCGGTCAGGCCCGCCATCAGCGCGATTGCCGGCACATTCGCCGTGCGCCCCTGATCGGTGGCCATGCCCAGCGTGGTGTAGCGTTTCAGATGCTCGACCGAGACGTAATTCTCGCGGTGCGCCTGCACGATGTCCTTGGCCGTCACGTCGTTTTGCAGATCGACGAAGGCGCGCCCCGGCGCCTGAACCTGCCAGAAAGGGGTGATCGCCACGGGCGCATCCTCGGCCTGCGGCA
>SKUV01000311.1 GCA_007129775.1 Paracoccaceae bacterium
CGGAGCCGCGGCCCTGTGCGATTTCGATCTGGCGGCGCAACCCGGCCAGCCATTCGACCGATTGCGGCGTGTAGAGCATGTCGATGGGCCGGATCCCCGGCATGTCGATTTCCAGCACATGCTGGGTCGTGGCAGGCCGGCCCGACAGCACCACCACCTGATCGGCCAGATAGACGCTTTCGCGCAGATCATGGGTGATCAGCAGCCCGGTAAAGGGCTCTTCCGCGCGCAGCCGGTGCATCAGTTGCCACAAATCCTCGCGCGTGAAGGCATCGAGCGCGCCGAAGGGCTCGTCGAGGATCAGCACGTCGGGTTTGTGCACGATCGCCCGGCAGAGCGAGGCGCGCTGGCGCATCCCGCCCGACAATTCCGAAGGCCGCTTGTCCTCGAACCCTTCCAGACCCACCAGCGCGAGCAATTCACGCGCCCGCGCCTCCTTCTGCGCGCGCGGCATGCGCGGCGCCACGATCTCCAGCGGCAGGATCACGTTTTGCAGGATCGTGCGCCATTCCAGCAGCACAGGGTTCTGAAAGGCCATGCCCACGGTCTTGCGCGGGCTGCGCACGGGTTCGCCATGCAGCCAGACCTCGCCCTGATCGGGAAACATCAGCCCCGCGATCAGCCGCGTCAGCGTGGATTTGCCGCAGCCCGAGGGGCCGACCACGGCGCAGAACCCTCCTTCGGGCACCGAGAGGGTGAGGTTGTCGAGCACCGGCAGCGGCCCGGCGTCGGTGCGATAGGCGTGGGTGACGCCCTTGATCTCGATGAGGTTGCCCAAGCGTGCCCCGCCTGCCTGTCGATCCGTCGCCACCCCCGCCCGGCCGGGCCGGGAGGGGGCAGCTCCGTCTTACTGCATCATCCGGCTGCCGTCATCCGGCAGGAAGGCACCGGTGAAATAGGCGGCCGGATCAGGATCGGCGTTGAATTCGTAGGTCATGGCGATTTGCTCGATCATCAGCGCGAAGCGGTCGGGATCGACCCCGCCGACGCCGTTCTCCATCACCCAGTCGGTCAGGATGTTGTCGCGCAGCGCGATCTCCAGCCGCCGCACCTCCAGTTCCACGTCGAGCGCGGGGTTGCGCGCGGCGATGGCCTGCACGCCCGCCTCCGGATCGGCAACGGTATCGCGCAGCCCGTGCGCCACGGCGCGCAGGAAACCCGTTACCGCCTCGGGGTTGTCAGCGGCGAAATCGGTGTTGACGATGATCGCGTTGCCATAGAGCGCCAGCCCGTAATCGGCCATCAGCATCACCGACAGGTCATCCTCCGGCACGCCGAGGCGCGAGGTGTTCAGAAACGAGGTGAAGGAAAAGCCCGTCACCGCATCGACCTGACCCTCGGCCAGCATCGGCTCGCGCGTGGGAAAGCCCACCGGCTCGATCGTGATCGCGTCCATGTCCAGATCGTTCTCGGCGGCGAAGACGGGAAACTGCGCCCATGCGCCATCGGGCGGCGGCGCGCCCAGCACCCGGCCCTCCAGATCCTTCGGCTCGGACACCCCCTGGCTGATTCGGCCGACCACGGCAAAGGCGGGCTTGTCGTAAAGCATCATCACCGCGGTCACCGGGGCGTCCGGGTTCTGGTCGAGAAACTTGATCAGGCTGGCCATGTCGGCAAAGCCCACCGGATAGGCCCCGGTCGCCACCTTGGGGATCGCATCGAGCGAACCCTGCCCGGCCGACACCTCCACCCGCAGCCCCTCGGCGGCGAAATGGCCGTTGTCGATGGCCACGAAATAGGGCGCCGAGGGCCCTTCGAAGCGCCAGTCGAGCGCGAAGGGCATGTTGGTTTCGGCGATGGCGGGGGCGGCGAGCGCCCCGAGGGCGAGCGTTCCGGCTAGGAAACGATCAAGCATGTCTGTCCTCCTGTTGCGGTCGTCGGGCGGGGCCGTTGGCGCGCGCCCGGATGTTACGTGCTATGGTCCGTGCGACGATCCTTGCTTGGCCCTGCGCCGGATGTGGGCCAGCACCGACGAAGCCCCCGTTGGTCCGGAATTAATAGGATCGGCGGCGCGAGCCTAGGCGATTCGGCGCAAGATGCCCATTCTCTGTGCGGAATATGCCAGCCAGGTCGGCGATGTGCTAGAAATTCAGGCGCAGGCGCAGAAATCCTTCGGGCGTCCGGCCCAGCACTTCGGGGCGGTAACGGGCGAGGGCCGCGAGGTGCGGCATGGCGTCGGGGCTTGTGTCGTACAGCGCACGTGCGCCGGATGTTGCGCGCAGGTGCCATGAGCCGCCGCCGTCGTCGAGCGGACCGATCACCGAGCGCGTCTCGAGATATCGCACCAGTGCATGGCGCGCCGGCTCGCGTGCCACGGGAATTTGCCGGTCGGCCGGCAGCCCCGACAGAAGCGCGCTGCCGGCGCGGTAGGTATTGGTGACGACGGCGAAGCGATCCTGCGGGGCCACCCGCCTGCCCCGATGCCGCAGGTCGTGCAGCCGGGGGGAAGTCGACAGATCGAAGCTGTAGCTCAGCCCGTCGATCATGTCGAAATTGTAGGGCGGCACATGCCCCGGCAGCAGCATCGGCGGCGCCTGCCCCGCCACCGGCGCATCGTAGAGGCGAGCGACGGCCTCCAGCCACTCGGCGATCTCGGCCCCGGTGAGGATGAACGCCGTCAACTTGTTGGGAAAGGGATGGAGTTCGTGGGCATGGCTCTGCACCAGGGGTCCGGGGCGGATGTCGCAGTAATTCCGTGGCCCGGCAATGCCGCCAGCGGAAAACGGCGGTGCCACCGCCAGCACCGGAAGATCGGCCAGCGCGGCGGCCTGCGGCTGCGCGGCGAACCACGCGCGCTTCGCCTGCGCGAGCAGGGTCTGTGCCGGGGTTGCGCAGAGGGCCGAGAAAAAGCTGTGAACCGGGGTCCTGGTCTCGCCGATCCGGCGGCGCAGATGGGACAGCGTCTTGGCATGGGCCTGAATCGCGAAACGTTGGATCGGCGCCGTAGCGGCACGATCTGTCCGACGGCCCGGCGGCGGCGCCCCGAGGCGCAGCGTCCGCGCCCGGGCCCGCGCTACGCGCCAGCCGGCGGCGCCGTCATTCTGCAGCCGCAGGTCCAGAACGCCCAGATGGCTGCCGGAATGGCCGCCCATCACCGCCGGGATGCCAGCGATAAGCCCGGCCCGCCCGTCCACCCCGGCGACCGGGCCGAACCCGACCGAAGGAAAGACCTGATGGGTATGTCCCAGCACCAGCGCGTCGATCCCCGGAACCCGGGCCAGCGCGCGGGCCGCGTTTTCGCTGTTGCAGGCGGCACAGTCGCGTTCGGCGATCCCGGTATGGGCCAGCGCGATGACCAGATCGGCCCCGGCGTCGCGCAGTCTCGGCACCCAGTGCCGCGCGGCCTCCACCATGTCGCGCGCCGCGACCCGGCCGCGCAGGGCCTCGCGCTCCCAATCCACGGTCTGGGGCGGGGCGAGCCCCAGCACGCCCACCAGCAGCGGCACCCTGCCACGCTCGCCGCAGGGCAGCGCGCGCGCGATCATCGTCCACGGCTTCACCAGCGGCACATCGCCCCCCGGGCAGGCCCCGCGCCGCGTCAGAAGGTTGGCCGAGACCACGGGAAAGCGGGCATCGCGCAATGCGCGCTCCAGAAACTCCAGCCCGTAACTGAATTCGTGATTGCCCAGCGCGGCCGCATCGAAGCCCAGCGCGTTCATCGCCCCGATCATGGGGTGGACCTCGCCTTCATCCAGACCGCGATCCTGCCCATAGAAATCGCCCATCGGGCTGCCCTGCAGGAAATCGCCGTTGTCCAGCAACAGAAGATCGGGCGTGCGCGCGCGCAGGCGCGCCACCGCATGGGCCACCAGCGCCAGCCCGGGCCGGCTCGCAGGCCGGTCGGCGCGATAGTCGTAGGGCAGGATGTTCATGTGCAGGTCGGTCGTGGCGAGGATGCGCAGGCGCGCCTCGTCTGCCGCAAGCGGCGCGTCGAACCGGCCTGCTGCCGTCATGGCGTTCCGGGACGAAAGGAAGGGGGGCTGACCGGGTGCATCTGCGTTGAAAATTGCCTGTCTCGAAATCACTTGAAAGCAAAGGCGCGTAATCCCGCCGCCTGCACCAGAATAGTATTCTCGCGACTCTTTCGCAGATTGCAACCTTTTAATGA
>SKUV01000050.1 GCA_007129775.1 Paracoccaceae bacterium
CCTCCAGCGCGGTGGCGATCCGGCCGTGTTCGGCCAGCATGTTCGCGCGCCGGTCCTGCTGGCGCGACGACAGAAAACGCGCCCGCCAGAGCCGCGCGTTGAACTGCCGGTGCGTCTCGGCCAGCGGGCGGTTGTGGGCGGCCGCGACGATGGCGCGGTGAAACGCCATGTCGAGCCGGAAGAAAGCCAGCGGATCGGCCGGCCCGTCATCCATCTGCGCGGCGATATCGAGGATCTCGGCCAGTTCCGCATCGCTGGCACGGTCGCAGGCGGTCTCGCCCGCCAGCGCCTCCAGCGCGCCCAGAACCGCGATATCGTCGCGCAATTCGGCGATGGAGGGATCGGCCACGCGCGGGCGCCGCGTCGGGCCGTAGTCGATCAGCCCCTCGGCCTGCAGCAGCCGCAGCGCATCCTTGAGCGGCGTGCGGCTGATGCCCAGAAGATCGGCCAGTTCGCGTTCCGAAACCGGGGTGCCGGGGGCGAGCCGCTCCAGCAGGATCAGGTCGCGCAGCCGGTCCGCGGCCTCGTCCGCGAGGCTGCGCCGCGGGGCGATCTGGGGCACCTCGCCGATGGCCGCGCGCAGGTCTCCGGTCTGCGCCATCACCGCCCCCAGCGCAGCACCACCGGGTCGAGCGGCGCGAGCAGATCGAGCAGCATCGCGCGCGCCGGCTCGGCCAGCGCCGGGATCGGGTGGCGGCAGAAATCCGATGCGATCACCCCTCCGGCCAGCATCGCGGCCTTGGCGGCACGAAAACCGCATTGCCGGTTCTCGTGATTCACCGCCGGCAGCACCCGGGCATAGGCCGCGCTGGCCGCCGCGCGGTCGCCGGCGGCCCAATGGGCCAGCACCGGCTTGATCTGGTCGGGGATCATGGCGCTGGTCATGGTGCCTGTGGCGCCGGCCTCCAGATCGGCCAGCAGGGTGATGCCCTCCTCGCCATCGAACGGGCCTTCGATGGCATCGCTGCCGGCGGCGATCAGCGCGCGCAGCTTGGCCGCCGCGCCGGCGCATTCGCTCTTGAAGAGCTTCACCGCATCGATTTCCTGCGCCATCCGCACCAGCAGCGGCACCGGCAGATCGACGCCCGACATCGGCGCATCCTGCACCATGACTGGCAGGCCGACCTCGCCCACGGCGCGGAACTGCCCGAACGTCTGCTCGGGCGTGCCGCGCAGCGTGGCGCCGTGATAGGGCGGCATGATCATCACCATCGCCGCGCCGCAATCGCGGGCGAGCCTGGCCCGGGCCACCGCGATGGGGGTGGCGTAATGGCTGATTGTCACGATAACCGGCACCCGTCCGGCCACATGCTCCAGACAATCGCGGGTCAGCACCTCGCGCTCCTCGTCCGACAGCACGAATTGTTCGGAGTAATTGGCGAGGATGCAGATGCCGTCCACGCCCTGATCGATCATGCAATCGAGCGCACGGCGCTGCCCGGGCAGATCAAGCGTGCCATCAGCGTGAAAGATGCTGGGGGCGACGGGCCAGATACCGGAATAGCGGGTCATTCTACGATCTCGAAATTGTGGAGGTGCTTGTCGGTGATGGTGATGCCGAGGCCGGGTGTATCGTCATCCAGATCGAGAAAGCCGTCCACCGCCTCCGGGTCGCCCTCGAAGATATAGTAGAACAGCTCGTTGCCGACCTCGACATCGAAGACGGGGAAATACTCGCTGATCGGGCAATTCGCATTGGCCATGGTCAGGTGATAATTGTGCATCTGCCCGGCATGGGGAATCACGGGGATCTGCGCGGCCTCGGCGATGGCGTTGATCTTCTGCGCGGCGGTGATGCCGCCGACGCGGTTGGTATCGTATTGCAGCACGCTGACGGCCTTGCGGTTGATCAACTCGGCGCAGCCCATGACCGAAAACTCGTGCTCCCCGCCCGAGATCGGGATGATGCCCATGGCGTTGAGTTCGGCATAGCCCGCCACGTCATCGGCAATCACCGGCTCTTCCAGCCAGCGCGGCTCGAACTTCGCCAGGCGGGGCAGCATCCGCCTGGCATAATCGAGGTTCCAGCCCATGTAGCATTCGAGCATCAGATCCACGTCATAGCCCAGCACCTCGCGCAGGGCCTCCACACGCTTGATATTCTCGCGCATGCCGGGCGCGCCGTCGCGCGGGCCAAAGCCGAAGCGGGTCTTGTAGCCCAGATAGCCGTGCTTTTTCGCCTCCTCGGCCTCGGCCTGCATGGCCGGGATCGAATCGGCATAGAGCTTGGAATAATAGACCGGGATCCTTTCCTTCGTGCGCCCGCCCAGCAGCTTGAAGACCGGCTTGCCCACCAGCTTGCCCATCAGATCCCAGATGGCGAGGTCGACGGCCGAAATCGCCGTCATGCCGATGCCCTTGCGCCCCCAGGCATGGCTGCGGCGATACATCTTTTCCCACAGATAGGCGTAGTCGAACGGATCCTCGCCGATCAGCATGGGCGCGAACCACTCGTCGATGGCCTTTTTCACCACCGTCGGCGCAAGGGCCGCGTTGCCGATACCGATGGTGCCGTCGGTGGCCTCCACCTCGCAGGTCAGCCATTGGTGAAAGCGGAAGGACGACATCGCATCGCCCTTTTCATAGAGCGCGTCCGATGCGTTGGTGCAGAAATTGCCCTGGGGCGGGACGGTGGGGCCGGTCCAGTTCCAGACCCGCGTGCGCACCGATCTTATCTGTGTCATCGAAAAACCTCCTGGGGCAGCGCGCCGTCGCTCTGCGGGGGTGCCGCGGGCGGAAACTGCACCAGCGGGGTGCGGGCTGTCAAACACTTTTGGAATGCCAAACTCCGAACTCCAATTGCTAAGAAGCATCACATACAGAATTTTTCACAGAAATTCTGGTTTTGCAGTGAATAATGATAACCAGAAGAAATCATTTGATCGTTATTTTTCATTTTACCCAAAGGCGCCGCGCTGAAAGACAGAAGGCATCTGCCGTCATGCTATCCAGGGAGGACCCCATGACCAAACCGATCACCCGAGCCCGCCAGTTCGCGCTGGCAGCCGCGCTCGTCACTTTCGCCGCGCCGGCCGCGGCCGAAACCTTCATCGTGGCCGTGGGCGCGGCGCGCAACAGCCTTCAGGGCCGCAGCGCCGAGTTGTTCGCCACCGAACTGCAGGAGCGTCTGGGCGACGCGCATACCATCGAATTCTACGCTGATGCCCAGTTGGGCGACGAGCGGGAACTGATGCAGAAACTGCGCACCGGCACCGTGCATCTGACCCTGCTGTCGTCGATCATGACCACGGTGTCGGATGAATTCGCGCTGTTCGATCTGCCCTTCCTCGTCGCCGACCGCGATCATGTGAAGCGCCTGCACGAAAACCTCGTGATGACCGATCTGGCCCCGCTGGCGGAGGAGCGCGGGCTTCAGGTGCTCTCAACCTGGGAGAACGGCTTTCGCCAGATCACCAACAACATCCGGCCGGTCACTGTGCCGGGCGACATGGCTGGCATGCGTATCCGCACGCCCCCCTCGGAATGGCGCGTGGCGATGTTCAACGAATACGGGGCCAACGCCAGCGCGATGGCGTGGTCAGAACTTTTCGTCGCGCTGCAGACCGGCACGATGGACGGGCAGGAAAACCCGCTGACCAATATCGACGGCGGCAACCTTTACGAGGTGCAGCGCTATCTGTCGATGTCGGGCCATGTCTATTCGCCGACCTATCTGACCTCGGGCGTCCGGGTCTGGAACAACATGCCCGAAGAGGTGCGCGAGGCGGTGATCGAAGTCGCCGCGATGGTGCAGGACTGGTCGCTGGCCGAAGGCGAGGCGGCCGACGTGGCGCTGCTCGAAAAGTTCGAGGCCGAGGGCATGCATATCAACACCGTCGATCGCGAAGCCTTCGTGGCGGCGTCGGCCCCGATCTACGAGCTGTTCTCGCAGCGCGTGGACGGCGCGGCGGAGATGATCGAGACAGCGCTGTCGCTGGCCGAGGAATAAGCGCCCGTCCATCCGGACAAGTAACGGGGGCGCCCGCGCGTGCGGGCGCCCCCTTGGCCCCGACATCAGCGGCCGCCCGTCCTGCCTGGATGTGACGGGGGCCGCACCCGCTGCCCGGGCCCTGCATGCGGGCCATGGCCGAAAGGCCGGAAAGCGCCGGAACGGCGCCGGGCGTGCGCGCCACAATGGAGGTTCAGCGTGGCAAAGCTGCTTCACAAGGTGCTTCTGGGCGCGGTCGAGGTGATCTGCATCGTCATCCTCGTCACGCTCGCCTCCGTCGTCATCTATGCCTCCAGCATGCGCTGGCTGGGCGCCTCGCCCAGCTGGTATGACGAGATCGCCTCGGTCCTGCTGGCGTGGCTGACCTATTTCGCCGCGGTCTATGCCGCGCTCTTGCGCGAACACATGCGCTTTTCCGGGATCGTGCTGAACATGCCCAAGATCCCGCGGATCACCGTCTTTCTGCTGGGTGAATTCCTGCTGATCGCCTTTTTCGCCATCGTCGGCTGGTATGGCTGGAAGCTGCTGGATTTCCTGACATTCGACACGCTGCTGTCGCTGCGCCGGGTGCCGATGTCTGTGGTGCAGGCGGTCATCCCCGTCGCTTCGGTGCTGCTGATCATCGCCACGATCATCAACCTGCCGCGCGGCCTGCGCGACATGATCGGCGGCGTCGACATGGAACACGAGGCCATCGAGGCCGCCATCGCCGAAGCCGAGGCCGAGAACGCTCAGGAGGAGCGCAAATGATCCTGCTCGCCACCGCCGTTGCGCTGATCGGTCTGATCCTGCTGAACGTGCCCATCGCCGCCGCCATCGGCATCGTCGCGGTGGGCGGCATCCTGCTGACCGGGGGCAACTGGGACAGGATGTATGACGTGGCCATCGCCATGTTCACCGGGGCCACGTCGTTCCCGCTGATCGCGATTCCGCTGTTCATTCTGGCGGGCAGCCTGATGAACACCTCTGGTATCTCGCAGCGGCTGATCAACTTCATCTCGGCGCTGATCGGCTTCATCCGGGGCGGGCTGGGGATGGTCAATATCGGCGTGTCGATGGTCTTTGCCGAGATTTCGGGCTCGGCTGTGGCCGATGTGGCCGCCACCGGCACCGTGCTGATCCCCGAGATGAAGAAGCGCGGCTACAAGCCCAAGCTGGCGGCGGCAATCACCTCTTCCTCGGCGTCGCTGGCCATCATCATCCCGCCGTCGATCCCGATGATCCTTTATGGTGCGATCGCCGAAACCTCCGTCCTGTCGCTCTTTATCGCCGGGGTGGTTCCGGGCGTGCTCGGCGGGTTCCTTTTGATGGTCGTGACCTATTTCCTCGCCGTGCGCTACAACCTGCCGCGGGCGGAAGGGTTTGACCTGTGCCGGGTCTGGACCACCTTCAAGGAAGCCTTCTGGGCCCTGACGCTGCCGGTCATCATCCTTGGCGGTATCCTGACCGGGATTGTCACCGCGACCGAAGCCGCAGGCCTTGCCGTGGCCGCATCGCTCCTGATCGGGCTCGTGATCTACCGCGATGTCGATCTGGGCAAGCTGCGCCGGGCGCTTCTGGACGGGATCAGCCAGACCGGCATCGTGATGCTGCTGGTGGCCAGTTCCGCCGCACTGGGGCTGTTTCTGACCCAGGCGCAGGTGCCGCAGCAACTGGCCGCGGCGATCACGGCCTTCACCGACAACCCGTGGGTGGTGCTGGCGCTGCTGAATGTGCTGCTGCTGGTGCTGGGGATGTTCCTGCACGGCGCCGCGGCGATCATCCTTGTGGTGCCGATCGTGATGCCGCTGGTCAAGGCGGTGGGGATCGACCCGATCCATTTCGGCATCATCGTGACGCTGAACCTCGCCATCGGCCAGCAGACGCCGCCGGTTGCCAGCGTGCTGATCACCGCCTGTTCCATCGCGCGGTCGGGCATCTGGGAAACCTCGCGGGCGAACCTGCCCTATATCGCCGTGCTGGCCTTCATCCTGGTCCTCGTGACCTATGTCCCGGCGGTCAGCCTCGGTCTGGTGAACCTGCTGCGCTGAGCCGCAGCGGGGCCGAGGCCGAGAGGGCCACGGCCCCGCTGCCCGGGCCGCCTGCGCGGCGTTCACCCGGCCGGCGGGCATGCAAGGATCGAGGGAAGGCGCGGGGGCAAGGCACAGCCTGCGGTGCGGCCATCGCAGGCGGAGGGGCAGGGGGGGCGCGTGGCCGGATCAGCCGGCGCGCCCCGGCAGCGGAGGCATGCGCAAGGCTGGTCACGATGCGCCCCCGGCGCTATCGTCGCGATGCGGCCCCGAGGCCCGGCCGCCGAAGGTTTTACAGGACGCGCGGGCATGGCCGATGACTTCGATTTCTCGATCCTGTCGCGCCTGCGCTTTCGGCAGCTTGCCCTCGTCGTGCGGCTGAGCGAGACGGGCAACCTGCACGCCGCCGCGCGCGCTGTGAACCTGTCGCAGCCCGGCGCCACCAAGATGCTCAAGGAACTGGAGGCGACCCTCGGGGTGCTTCTGTTCGACCGGCTGTCGCGCGGCATGGTCCCGACCCGCGCGGGTGAAGAGGTGGTGCGCTATGCGCGCATGATCCTGTCGGATGCCACCCGGATGAGCGACACCGCGCGCGCCGTGCAGAGCGGCACCTCCGGTCAGGTGCGGATGGGGGCCATCATGGCGGCGCTGCCCGATCTGCTGCCGGGGCTGGTGGCGCGGATGCGGCGCGAGACGCCGGCGCTGATGCTCGATCTGCGGCTGGTCACCTCTGATCTTCTGATCGAGGGGCTGGTGGACGGGTCTTTCGAACTCGGGCTCGGGCGGCCCGTCGATGTCGCGCGTATGGAGGGGCTGCGCTTCGAGCCGCTTCTGCCCGAGGATCTGGCCATCGTCGCCGCGCGCGGCCACGGGCTGGCCGAGGCGCCGGGGCTCGCCCTCGATGATCTGGCAGAGATGGAATGGGTGCTGCAGCCGCGCCCGAGCCCGATGCGCGCCGCGATCGATCTGGCCTTTGCGCGGGCCGGCCTGCCGCCACCGCGTCACCGGATCGAGACCTCTTCGATGTTGGCGACCACCGTTCTGCTGGAGCAATGTGGCCTGCTCGGCGTGCTTCCGGTGGCCATGGCGGGTTTTTGCGAGCGCCACGGTCTGTTGCGCATCCTGCCGGTGGAACTGCGCTCGGAGCTTGGCCCCTTCGGTCTGATCTACCCCGAACGGGAAGGCGGTGATATGGCGGTTTCGGCCATCGCCGCGCTGATCCGCAACAGGGTGACGGAGCTATGAGCGGTGGCGCCGGGCACTCGCCCGCCGGGACGCGGTGCATCAGGGACCAATGAAAAGGGAATAAACGCATGTCTGCATGGATCAGGATGATTTCGGACGAGGAGGCTGACGGCGAGGTGGCGGCGGCGCTGGAGCGTGCACGCACGCCCCATGGCACGGTGGACAATGTCATGCGCGTCCATTCGCTGCGCCCCAATACCATGCACGGCCATGTGACGCTTTACCGGGCCTGCCTGCACGACGCGTCCAACACCGTGCCGATGTGGTTTCAGGAGGTGATCAGCAGCTATGTCTCGGTTCTGAACGACTGCGCCTATTCCCACGCCAATCACTGGGCCAATGCGCGCCACCTGCTGGCCGATACCCCCCGCGCCGACCGGATCGAGGCCGCGCTGCGGGCACGCCGGCCGCAGGATGCCTTTGACGGGGCGGAACTGGCAGCGCTGCACTATGCCGAAAAGCTGACCCTGCGGCCGGGCGAAATGGTGCGCGCCGATGTGGAGGCACTGCGCGCGGCCGGCTGGGATGACGGCGAGATCCTCGAGATCAACCAGATCATCGGCTATTTCAACTATGTCAACCGGCTGCTCAACGGCCTGGGCGTGACCACCGATGGCGATGTGGTGGGCTATTACGCCGACGATTGATCCGCAGCCCGCGCCGATGACGCGCGCGCAGGCAGCGGATCAGCGCTGCCCCTCGCGCCGTCGTTCCAGCCGGGCGAAGAACCGCGACAGGCCGAAACAGAGCACGAAATAGAAGGCCGCCGTGGTCAGCCATGCCTCGAAGATCATGCGTGTCGAGGCCACCAGTTCCAGCGTGTTGTAGGTCAGCTCCGGGATCGCGATCAGCGACACGATGGAGCTGTCCTTGATCAGGGTGATGAACTGGTTGGTCAGCGGCGGCACGACCTTCTTGAATGCCTGCGGCAGCACGATGTAGCGCATTTCCGCAAAGCGGCTCATGCCGATGGATTTGGCGGCCTCGCGCTGGCCGCGGGGGATCGATTCGATGCCCGCACGCACGATCTCGCCCACAAAGGCGCTCTGGAACAGCGCCAGCACGATCGCCCCGGAAATGATCGCCGGAAAGCGGCGCATGTCACCGAAGAAGAATTCCCACAGCGGCGACGCCTCGTCGTTGCGGGCGATGTTGCGCGACCAGCGGGCCAGATCCAGCGCATCCACCAGTTGCTGCGAGAAGAAGAAGAAGAAGATGAAGATCACCACCACCGGCGGGATGTTGCGCAGGCATTCCATATAGGTGCGCGCCAGCATCCGGATGGTGAGGTTGGTCGAACAGCGCGCCATCCCGAGGATGGTGCCGAGGATCACGGCGAGTATCGCGGCATAGATGCAGATGCGAATGGTCGCGATCAGGCCGCGCAGCAAGAGGCCTACGAAATACTCCTCGCGCACGGTGTGGTAGCCGACGATCTGGTTGGGGATGCGATCCCACCGCCAGTTGTAGTTCAATGTGCCCCCGACCGTGAACCAGACATAGCCGAAAAACACGAACAGGATCGCCAGGATCAGGTAATCCGGCCAACGCAGTTTTCGGATCAGGTTCCGCATCGGGCTGCTACCTTGCTCGAGGTTGGTGCGGGCAGGGCCGGGCCGGGCGCGCAGATCGCGCGTCCGGCCCGGTAAGGCGTGTTATTGCATCACCTGGTCTTCCCAGTCGTCACCCTCGAACCAGTATTGCTGGCGCTCTTCGAGCCAGCCGGTCCGCCATTGCTGCGCGATCCAGTTGTTGAAGAAGAACATCGCATCCGGATCGCCCTTGCGCAGGGCAAAGGCCTGCCCGCGGGGCGAATAGACCACATCGGGCCGCACGCTCAGCGTCTCCGGGAATTCCCGGGCAAGGCGGTTGACGGTGGAGATCTGGGTCACAGTGGCATGGGCATTGCCGTTGAGCAGTTCCTGAACCGAGGCGCCGTCTTCGTCGAACAGCAGAAGCTCCGCGTCGGGGAAGACATCCATGATCACCTCGACCGGCGTGGCGCCGCGCCGGGCGGCGAAGATGATGGAGGGGTCGTTCAACTCGTCAAGCTCCATACCCGCGGTCATCTCGGTGTTGAGCAGAACCGACATCCCCGTGAATGCATAGGGGTCTGTGAAGTTGACCGTCAGGTTGCGCTGGGTGGTTATCGACATGCCCGAGATGATCACGTCGAAATTGCCCGCCAGCAGCGCCGGGATGATGCCGTCCCAGGCGGTGGGCACGAATTCGACCTCCACGCCCATATCCTCGGCCAGCTTGCGACCCACGTCGAGTTCATAGCCGATCAGATCGCCGTTGATGTCGCGCATGGACCACGGCACGAACAGCGACAGGCCGATACGGATCACGCCGTCCTGCTTGATCGTCTCGATCACGCTTTCCTGGCTGAGCGCCTGCGTGGCGGTCTGGGACATGGCCGGCTGGACGAGGCCAAACGCCGCGCCGGCGGCCATGACCGCACCGAACAACTTGTGTTTCATCGACATTATCAGTGCTCCTTGTTGGTGAGTGAACGGAATCTTGTCATCGGTCCACGGCGTATTTCCGTTCCAGATACGTCACGCCGATCGACAGGGTGAGCGTCAGGACCATGTAGACGGCGGCAACCGTGAACCAGACCTCGAAGCTCATGAACGTATGCGAGATGATATTTCGCCCTATCGTCGTCAGTTCGGCCACAGCGATCACACTGACGATGGCCGAGGATTTGATCAGATGCACGAATTCGCCGGTCATCGGTGGCAGCATGATCCGGATCGATTGCGGCAGCACGATGTAGCGATAGGTCTGATAGCCGGACATGCCGATGGATTTCGCGGCCTCCCACTGGCCCACGGGCACCGCATTGATCCCCGCGCGCAGGATCTCGGACACCAGCGCGCCGTGAAAGACCGCCAGCGTCAGCACGCTGGCGGTGAACCTGCTCCACCCGAAGATCGGGCCCAGCACATAGTAGAAGAGATAGAGCAGAACCAGCAGCGGGATGTTGCGGATCAGTTCCAGAAAGACGATCGATACCCCGCGCCCCACGATCAGATCCGACAGCCGCAACAAGGCGACCACCAGCCCGATCCCTACCGACAGCAGAAACGACAGCCCCGACAGATAGATCGTGACCATCAAACCGCGCGGGATTTCGCCCCAGCGAAAGCCGTCATCGGTCAATGTGTAGAAATAGCGCGGTATCTGATACCATTGCCAGTTGTAGCCCATCCGTTCCGCCCCGATGTAGGAGCCCCGGATGATCAGATACATCACCAGCACATAAAGCAGGATCGCTACCGGAGTAGAGTTCAGCAGCCGCTGGTGCGCCGGCAACGGTCGGGCCGGCCGGAAATCGAGCGTCGCGGGATCCACGGCCGCCATGTCAGAACGCCAGAATCTGGCTGAGGAATTCGCGGCAACGCTCGGTTCTGGGGTTGCTGAAGACCTCTTGCGGGGGGCCGCTTTCCACGATCTCGCCGCCGTCCATGAAGACCATGGAATCGGCGACCTTGCGCGCAAAGCCCATCTCGTGGGTCACCACGACCATGGTCATGCCGGTCTGGGCAAGCTCCACCATGGCTTCGAGCACCTCGCTGATCATTTCGGGGTCGAGCGCCGAGGTGGGCTCGTCGAAAAGCATGATGCGCGGCTCCATGCACAGCGACCGGGCGATGGCCACGCGCTGTTGCTGGCCGCCCGAAAGCTGCGCCGGGAATTTCTCTGCCTGTTCGGGAATATGCACCCGCTCCAGATACTTGCGCGCCGTCGCTTCGGCCTCGGAGCGCCTCATGCCGCGCACCTTGACCGGGCCGATCATCAGGTTTTCGAGCACGGTCAGGTGGGGAAACAGGTTGAACTGCTGAAACACCATGCCGACATTCTGGCGCAGCTTGCGGATGTCGGGGGATTCGGGGCGCAACTCGATCCCGTCGACGATCAATTGCCCCGCGTCGTGGGTCTCCAGCGCGTTGAAGCAGCGCAGGAGCGTGGATTTGCCCGACCCCGACGGCCCGCAGATCACCATCCGCTCGCCGGCGCGCACTTCGATGGACACATCCCGCAAGGCCTGAAAATCCCCGAAGAACTTGTCGATGTTGCGCGCAACGATTACAGGTTTTCGATCATTCACGACGCATGGCACCCTGTCTGGTTTGCTCGGATTTTCCGGGTCTTCCGCCTATATTATCGCGGAATCTCGTCAGGGCACGCGAAAACGAAACAAAGGCCCCGCGTGCGGCGGTTTTGGGCGTCGGCTGCCCGAAATCAGACATCGGGCAGCCGTGCCAGCAGGGCCTCGATCTCGGCGCGCTTGCTCAGGCGCGCGATCCAGTCGGCGGGCACCCCGTTTTCCGTTCCCACGCCGAAAAGGGCCGCGAGAATCGCGCCGTCCATGATCGAGCGCCCGGCATTGTCGCCGCCCACCGCGATGTTCATGCGCACGCCATGCACGTAGCTTTCGGCGTTCAGGATCCGGTGCAGGGTCTGCGGCAGGCCATAGGGCAGGTGGCACGACGGGCCGAAGAACTTGCCGACCTCGGTATTGGGTCGGTCGAGCCGCGCCAGCGCGGCCTCGATCAGATCGGTGATCTCGGCATTGCCCTGCGCGCGCGCCCGTGCCGCGGCCAGCACCGCCTGCTTGTCGCGCCGGGCGATGGCCGCGCGCAGCATGTCGGCATAGACCAGCGCATAGGCCACGGCCTTGTCGTTGTGGTTGGTCACGCGCACCGCCACCTCGACCTGCGCATCGAAATCCGGGGCATCACGATACAGCGCCACCACCGGCGGCAGCTTGGCAATGGCGGGAAACTGGTCGTCGCCGATATCGCCGCAGAAGGCCTTTTCAGCGTTCCGCACGGTGTGGAACATGTTGCGGCAATACTCGATCTTCTGCCGATCCTTTTCCGGATCGCGCCTGTAGTCGCTCTTGCGCAGGACCCAGCCGTCCAGAACCTTCAGGTTTTCCTCGACGCTCTTGGTGTCGTCGTAGAATTTGAAGCAGACGCGCACCTCGTCGTCGAGCACGTCCTTTTCCGACTCGGTCAGCCCGTTGTCGAAGCTGCGCGCCTCGGCATAGGCGTCGCGGTTGCGTTTCTCCAGATTGAACAGAACCCGCCCCGTGGGCCGGTCGATATAGCCCACCCACGGCCCGCCGGGGCCAAAGAAGGCCTTGAATTCCTTTTCGTATTCCGCCTGATCGAGCCTGCCGCCGGTGGTCGCCAACGCCTTGATGATGACCATCAGCTGTTCGCCGTATTGCGTCAGGTCGCCCGGTTTCTTGCCGTGGTGCACGAAGGTCGATTCAAGCTCCGCGCTGCGGGTATAGGCCGGGGCGGAGGCGGAGGGGTCGTAAAATTCGGGCGCGTCGCCGCCCAGCCTGCGGATCTTTTCCTGGTCATACATCCAGTGAAAGCCCATGGCGGCCGCATCGGCCACCAGCGCCCCGTAACAGACCGTCGCGAGCGTGTTCATCGCCTCTCCTCCAAGCTGACCGGTCGGCTGCGCGCGGCGCGTTCAGGCCGGTTCATGCTGCGCGGCCTCGGCCTCGATGGCGCGTTTGAGCATCACGCGAAAGCTCTTGGCGCCGGCGTCGAGCCCGAGGTCGATATGCGGCGTCCGGGCTGCCTTCATCCCGGCATGGACCTTTTCGAGGATCGCCCGGTCCTCTTCGAAGGCGGTGTAGGCGCCTGCGTTCATGTAACGCGAAACATCCTCGTCCCCCACATGGCCGTTGCGATGCTGAAACCAGAAATAGCGGGTGCGGTCCTCGTCGATCGGGGTCATGAAGTTGTAGGAAATGTTGATGAAGGTCTCTGCCACCGGGGGGTTGCCGTAGCCGCCGGTGCCGACCGGGGTAAAGACCGACCGGTTCACGCCGATCGCGGGCAGGCACATCTCGTAATGCTGCAGCCGGTCGCAATTCCCCTGAAAGCCGAGCAGCTTGGCGTAATAGGGCGAAGGCGGGCAGTCCATGATCCAGCGGGACATGACGACGCCGGCCTCGTGGCGCTCCTGATTGAGCGGCTCGTTATCGGTGCCCGCACCGGCGAAGGATGACAGATGCACCCATGCCACATGGCTCGGGTCGAGCAGGTTGTCGCAGACCCACAGGTAATGGCAGTCGATATCCATCACGCCGCCATCGGTCTTGCCCCAGCCGGGATCGTCGAAATCGGGGATCGGAAAGATCTTGTCCGGATCGGCCTGCGCCGGGTCGCCCATCCAGATCCACAGGTAGCGATAGCGATCCACCACCGGATAGGATCTGACCTGCGCGCGCCGCGGGATCGCATCGGGCTGGGTCGGCGCCGCGACGCATTTGCCGCTACAGTCGAAGGTGAGCCCGTGATAGCCGCATTCGACCGTATCGCCCTTCAGCGTGCCATCCGACAGCGGCAGCTTGCGGTGCGGGCAGGCGTCCTCCAGCGCGACGGGCGTGCCGTCGTCCTTGCGATAAAGCACGATACGCTCGCCCAGAAACATCTCAGCGCGCAGGTTGCGGCCGACATCGTGGCTCCATGCCGCGACATACCAGCAATTGCGCAGATACATGGGCCGTTCCTTTCGCTGACTGTGCCGGGCGCCATCTTGCCCCGGATCAATCTGTGGTGCCATGCTGTAAACTTAATGTATCTATTAGAATAGCTAATTTTGGAGTGACTGATTCGCGGGCAGGCGGGGCGCGGGCAGGTCCGGCTCCGCCTCCACTTCCGAGCGCACCCACGAGATGAAGCTTTGCAGCTTGGCGCTGGCGATCCGCTCGTGGCGCAGGACGAGCCAGTATGACAGCGGCGATTGCGCCACCTCCCCGAAGGGTCGCACGAGGCGCCCGTCGAGCAGCGCGTCGATGACCAGAGGCTTGCGCCCCAGTGCGACGCCAAGGCCCTGCGCCGCGGCCTGCACCACGAGGTTGGACTGGCCGAAGCGCCGGGATTTGCGCGGCTGCGGCAGCACCAGCCCGCAAGTCCGGGCCCAGTAATCCCATGTGGGCGCCGCCTTGCCGAAGCTTTCGGTTTCGTCGTGCAGCAGCGTGTGATGGGACAGATCGGCCAGACGGTGCAGGCCCGGCCCCTCTTCCAACAAGGCCGGCGCGCAGACCGGCGACAGGCTTTCACCCATCAGATGCTCCACATGAAAGCCGGGATAGTCGCCCAGCCCATAGCGGATGCCGATATCGGCATCGGCGGCGCTGAAGGGATGCTGGCCGGTGTCGGTGGCG
>SKUV01000086.1 GCA_007129775.1 Paracoccaceae bacterium
GAAGCGGCGCGCCCTCGGACTCCTGCACCTTGTCCGCGAGCACCAGAACCGGCGCCGGCACCGGCTCGGCCCAGATGATCTCGCGGGTGGGGATCCGGGCGAATTCCCGGCGCAGGGCATGGTCCCGCGCCGCCGCGCTGTCGCGGCCCAGCGACAGCCGCCGCAGCACCGCGACCGAGCGATAGGCCCCGGCCTCCAGCCAGACCCGCGCCGCCAGCAGCGAAGGCGTCACCACCAGCGTCAGCATCGTCGCGATTCCCAGCCCGAAGACCACCGCCGTCGCAAGGTTCTTCCACCACATCGCGGTGGGGCTGTTGAGCGAATAGCCACCGTTGATGAAGTCGAGCGACAGGCCGAACATCATCGGCGTCAGCCCGGCCATGGTGGTGATCGTGGTCAACAGAACGGGCCGGATACGGTCCTCGACCGTGCGGACGATCGCCTCGATCCGGTTCATGTTGCGGGCATGTTCCTGATAGGTGTCGATCAGCACGATGTTGTTGTTCACCACAATTCCGGCAAGCGCCATGATCCCCGTGCCGGTCATGATGATCGAGAATGTCTGGTCCATCACCAGCAGGCCGATCAGCACACCGGCGGTCGACAGCACCACGGCGAGCAGCACCAGCACCGAGGCATAGAAGCTGTTGAACTGCGCCAGCAGGATCGCGAACATCAGCGCCAGCGCGCCGGCAAAGGCCACGACGAGGAACTGACCGGACTCTTCCTGTTCCTGCTGATCGCCTGTCCATTCCCACGACACGCCCGCGGGCAGGGGGTTTTCGGCCTCCAGCCAGTCGCTGAGCATCTCGATCCGCTCGTTTGGATTGATCTGCCGGCCGGCCTCGTTCGTCAGGCCGCCGGCGACATTGGCGCGGATGTCATAATAGCGGGTCTGGTTCACCCGGTCGATCTGGCCCAGCGAGGGCACGGGCTGGCGGGTGATGAAATTCGACATGGGCACAAGCCCATCGGCCGTCTGCACCCGCAGCGAATCGAGGGTGGAGAGCACACGGTCCTCGGCAGGCAGGCGAACGCGGATTTCCACCTCCTCGTCGGAACTGTCGAGCCGCATCGTATCCAGCAGGATGCCCCGGGTCACAAGCTGCACCATGCCGCCCACCGTGGCCACATCGGCGCCGAAGCGGCCGGCCCGGCTGACATCCACGTCGATCTGCCAGTCGATGCCGGGCAAGGGCCGTGTGTCTTCGAGATCGGTGATACCGGTGCTGGCCTCCATCTTGGCGAGCACCGTCTCCACCGCGTCGTCCAGCGCCGCGAAATCATCGCCCAGCAACCGCAGATGCAGCGGCTTGGAAGCGCCGGGGCCGCCGGTCTGCACGAGGATTTCGCTGCGGATGCCGGGGATCTGGTCCAGCCCCTCCTGCAGCCGCGCGATGATGGCCGACCCGGTCATGTCCGGCAGGCCCTCGCGCAGGCGCCAGTCGGCCAGTTCGAACTGCACCTGCCCGATGCTGTCGCGCGGGGCGCTCGCGCCGGCGGTGTTCTGGTTCAGCCCGCCCGCCCCGGCGAAGGAAAAGACCGCATCCAGCCCGTCGGTGCTCAGCGCGACCTGTTCGGCCTGCCGCACGAGCACATCTTTCTCGGCGGTCGACAGGTTGCCGCGGGCCAGCACATAGACGATGCCGCGCTCCGGCTCGGTGTCGACGAAGAATTCGACGCCGCGGCTGTTCTCGCCGTAATAGCTGAAGACGCCCATGACGAAGGCCGCAACGGCTATGATTGTGACCACCGGCATCACCGGGTTGCCGACCATGCCGCTCATGACGCGGCCCGCGACCGACCGGCGCCGCCCGGGGCGGATGCGGCGGGGCTTGCGTTCGATCCTTGCGGCGCTGAGCGTGGCCGAAGATGCCAGCGCCGCGATGAAGAACAGGACCGCCCCGGGCAGGATCGCCGCCGGCCCCTCGATCGGGGCGACGCCGCCGAACAGATAGCCCGGGTTGATCGCCTGCATCGCGCCGAGGAACATGCCGTAAAGCGCCAGCGGCACCAGCGCCGCGCGGGCGACCCATGGCAGCGTCCGGCGCAGGCCGTCGGCGATGTTTCCGATCACCCGCGCCACCCGGCCCGAGACACCGCCGACGATCGGCAGATAGATCAGCGCCACGATCAGCGACGCGCAAAGCACGAAGATCAGCGTCAGCGGCAGCATCCCCATGAACTCGCCCGCAACGCCGGGCCACAGCAGCAGCGGCAGGAAGGCGCAGAGCGTCGTCGCGGTGGAGGCGATGATCGGCCAGAACATCCGCTTGGCCGCCATCACATAGGCCTGCATCGGCCCGATGCCTTCCTTGATCCGCTTGTCGCCGTATTCGACCACCACGACGGCGCTGTCGACCAGAATGCCGACGGCGAGGATCAGGCCGAACATCACGATGTTCGACACCGACACCCCGAGCGCGGCAAAGAGCAGAAAGCACAGGAAGAACGAGGTCGGGATCGCAAAGCCGATCAGCATCGCCGACCGCGCGCCCAGCGCGGCGAGCACCACCACCATCACCAGCGCGATGGCCGTCAGCACCGAACCTTCGAGCTGGCGCACCATCCCCTCCACCTGCACCGACTGGTCGAGCGAGGTTTCCACCCGCAGCGCCTCGCGCAACTCGGGCGGCCATGCTTCCTGCACCTCGGCCACGGTCGCGCGGACCTCGGCCACCGTGTCGATCTGGTTGAAGCCCTTGCGCATGACCACCTGCAGCGCGACCGTGGTCTCGCCGTTGAACCGCGCCGTGCCGCGCCTGTCCTCGAAGGTCGGCCGGATCTGCGCCAGATCGCCCAGCGTCACCACACTGTCGCCGTTCACCTTGATCGGCAGGCGATAGATATCTGCGGTGGAGGTGAAGGACGACGGCACCGTGACCGAAAACGCCCCGCTGGCGGTTTCGACCTCGCCGGCGGCAACAAGCTGGTTGTTGCGCGTGACGGCCTGGATCAGTTCATTGGCGGTTACGTTGTAGGCCTCCAGCCGAAGCGGGTCGATCAGCACCTCGACCATCTCGTCACGATCCCCGGCAAGCTGGGCGTCCAGAACCGGGTCCAGCGCCTCCACCCTGTCCTGCATATCGCGCGCAAGGCGCAGCAAAGTGCGCTCCGGCACGTCGCCCGACAGCGAGACGATCACGATGGGGAATTCGGAAAAATTGATCTCGTTGATCGAATAACTCTCGAATCCCGAGGGAAACTTGGCTTCCGCCCGGCCCATCCGGTCGCGGACATTGGCCAGCGTCGCGGTCTTGTCCCAGCCGAATTCGAATTCCAGCGCGATGCCGGCATAGTTTTCGGCCGCCGTGGCCGTCATCTTCTTGAGATCGTCGAGATCGGCGAATTCCTGCTCCATCGGCTTGACCAGCAGGGTTTCGGCATCCTGTGCCGAAATGCCGGGAAAAGGCACCGACACGAAGAGCACCGGCACCTCGATATCCGGCTCGCCCTCCTTGGGCAGGTTCACATAGGCCAGCCCGCCGGCGATCAGCGTGAACAGGATGAAGGCCAGAACCATGCGGCTGTGGCTGGCGGCCCAGTCGACGATCCGTGTCATTGCAGCGCCTCCTGCAGCGCCGCCTCGCCCCGCAGCGGCGTCTCGGCGCTGCGCGGCTCCTTGCTGTCGCGGAAAGTCGGATTGACGCGCACGCCGTCGCGCACGAATTCCTGACCGACGACGATCAGGTCCACCGCATCGGGCAGGCCGGTGACCCAGATGCCGTCGCTGCCATCGCGCACAACGCTGACGGGCATGAATTTCGCGCGGCTGTCCGCGTCGATCGTGCGCAGCCCGAGCGCACCGTCATCGTCGAGCGTCAGCGCCGAGCCCGGCACCAGATGGGCCTCGGTGCCTTCGGCCTCGATGCCGATTTCCGCGGTCAGGCCGTCGCGGATGCGCAGATCGGAATTGGGCACCGTCACCTCGACCCGGAAGGTGCGGGTCGCAGGATCGGCCGCGCGCGCAACGAAGCTCACGCGCCCCGCAACCTCGCGCCCCGAGGTCAGGCGGGCACCGGCCATGGCCCCGGTCTCGATCTTGTCCACGTCGATCTCGGGCACGAAGCCCACCAGCCGGATCGGATC
>SKUV01000258.1 GCA_007129775.1 Paracoccaceae bacterium
AGCGCGGCGGCGACGGTGGTGGCGGTGGCGGCGGCCGTCCCGCAGGCGGCGGCTTTGGCGGCCGCGGCTCCGACATGGACGACGAAATCCCCTTCTAGAAGCCTGGCCGGCCGGGGCGCCCCAACGCTGTTTGCCGGACGCGACGGGAACGCCGTTCGCCCGGGAACTCGGCGCGCCCGGACCGCAAGGTCATAAGGTCGCATCCCCGCCCGCGCGGCGAACAGCCGCGAGAGCTTCGCGGGCAGCGGGTGGCTGCCCTCCTATCCGTCCGCGGCCCTTCGGGAGCCGTGAGTGCTAGCGCCGCGCGGCCAGCGCCTCGGTCAGCAGGGCGTGCACCGCATCTGCCGGCGCATCGGCGCAGACGAAGGCCTGCCCGATGCCGCGCGCCAGAATATAGCGCATCCGTCCGGCCTGAACCTTCTTGTCCTGCGCCATCAGCGCCATCAGCCCGTCGGCATCGGGCAGATCGCCCGGAATATCGGCCAGATCGGCCTTCATGCCCATTGTGCGCAGATGGGCACGCACCCGGCCCGGGGTCTCCTGCGCGCAGAGCCCCATCCGCGCCGACAGATCGAAGGCCAGCGCGCAGCCGATCGCCACGCCCTCGCCGTGCAGCAGACGCTCGGAATAGCCGGTCGCGGCCTCCAGCGCGTGGCAGAAGGTATGGCCGAGGTTGAGCAGCGCCCGGTCGCCGGTCTCGGTCTCGTCGCGGGCCACGATCTCGGCCTTCATCTGCACCGACCGGTGCACCGCCGCCTGCCGTGGCCCGCGCGCACCCGCCGCCAGCGCGGGGCCGTTCGCCTCCAGCCACTCGAAGAAGGCCGCATCGCCCAAAAGGCCGTATTTCACCACCTCGCCATAGCCGGCCAGAAAGTCGCGGGCGGGCAGCGTATCGAGCACGGCGATATCGGCCAGCACCAGCGCGGGCTGGTGAAACGCGCCCACCAGGTTCTTGCCCTGCGCCGTGTTGATCCCGGTCTTGCCGCCGACCGAACTGTCCACCTGCGCCAGCATCGTGGTGGGGATCTGCACGAAGCGCACGCCCCGGCGCAGGATCGCGGCGGCAAAGCCCGCCAGATCGCCGGTCACGCCCCCGCCCAGCGCCACCACCACATCGCGCCGTTCCACCCGCCGCTCCAGCAGCCATTCCACCGCCTGCGCGAGCCCGGCCCAGCCCTTGGTGCCCTCCCCCGGCGGCAGATCGAGCCTGTCGGCGGCGATGCCCGCAGCCTCCAGCCCCGCGGCCAGCGCGTCCCAGTGATGGGCCGCGGCGGTGGCATCGGTGAGCACCGCCACCCGCGGGCGCGGCAGAAGGGGCGCGATCTCGGCGCCGGCGCGGGCCAGCAGCCCCGCGCCGATGCGCACGTCATAGGACCGGGCGCCAAGCTCCACCCGGACGGTCTCGACGGTGGCGGTCTGCATGTCCTTGCTCACGGATTTCTTTCCTTTTGTCAGGGCCTTGAACGGCCTTCCTGATCCTGCAGAAGCGCTCAGGGCCCCAGCACATCGGGCCGCGTCGCAAGCGCGTCGATCACCCGGAGGACCATATCATCGATCGTCAGCCGCGGATGGCCTTCCACCCGCAGATCGGCCAGCGCATAGATCGGGTCGCGCTCGGCGCAGAGCGCCTCCAGCCGGGCGCGGGGGTTTTCGGTCTGCAACAGCGGGCGCGTGGGGCGCGCGCGCACCCGTGACCACAGCAGCGACGGCTTGGCCTGCAACCAGACCGAGACGCCCTTTTCGGCGATGATCGCCCGCGTCCCGGGCGCCATGAAGGCGCCCCCGCCGGTGGACAGGATCGCCGGGCGCCCCGACAGAAGCCGCGCGATCACCTGCGCCTCCTTGCGGCGAAAGAAGGGCTCTCCGTCGCGGGCGAAAATCTCGGGGATGGACATCGAGGCCGCGCGCTCGATCTCGTCGTCGCTGTCGAGAAACGGCACGCCGAGGCTGCGGGCCAGATGGCTGCCGACAGCGGTCTTGCCCGCGCCCATCATGCCCACCAGCACGACCGTTTTCTTCAACCGCTCAGCCAATGATCCGCGCACCTTTCGCGCCGCATCCCCGTCGCCCCTCGCCCCACGACGCTGCGCGCGCGCCCGGCCGGGCGTTCACGATTGCGACAGGCCGTGACACGACTGCACCCTGAATGGCGTGATCTTGCGCGAAATGCCATATACAATCGGTCCGGGTTGCGGGGCACGCCGGCGGCCAACATGTGAGACCGCACATGCCGCGCCGGGGGCGCGACCATGGCAATGGCTGCGCCGCAGGCCGCAAGCGGCAGTGGAACAGACGGAGAAAGCGAATGATCAGGCGGTTCCTGCGCGGCATCCTTTATCTGGCGATTCTCGCCATGATCGGGCTGGTGGCCTATGCCTACCTGGGCGATCTGTCGCCAGAGCAGCGCGAAACACGGCTTCCGGTGACGCTGAATGCGCAATAGGCGTGCGCAGATCGGTACGGCGGCCGCGCTGGTGCTGGGGCTTGGCCTGGGTGCACCTGCTGCGGCCCAGAGCGGAGGCCAGAGCGGAGGCCAGAGCGGGGGCCAGAGCGGGGGCCAGAGCGGGGGCCAGAGCGGGGGCCAGAGCGGGACGGACGGGCCGCTGTCGGCCATCGACTGGCTGTCGCCCTCGGCCCAGCCCGGCGCGCGGGCCGGCGAGGGGCTTTTCAGCCGCGCTGGGCTGGAGCCGCGTGCCGCGCCGGGCCTGCGCCTGCCACCCGACCCGACGCAGGGACAGGGGGCGATGCCGGGACAGGGGCCGCGCCTCGATACCGGATTCGGGCCCGGGCTTGATCAACGGCTTGATCAGACGCCGGATTTCGGGGCCTTCGGCGGCTTTGCGCCACAGGCAGGACAGGACTTCGTCCCTGACTTCGGGCCGGATGGCGCGCTCGAGCATGGCCGCCATCCGGGGCTGCATTCCGGGTTCGGACCCGGCACACCGGCACCGCCCTCCCCCTCGGGCGGCATCGTCACCGGCACGATCAGCGTGACCAGCATCGACGCGCCCACGCCCGATGCCGCGGGGCTCATCCCGGCCGACCGCTCCGGACTGCCGCGCGATTTCTGGGCCGACGGGCCGGCCGAGGACTGGGCCGCCCGCATCGCCACGCTGGAGCCCGAAACGCTGCCGGCGATACAGGCGCTTATCAAGTCGCTTCTGGTGGTGGAATTCGACGCGCCGGAGGATTCGCGCGGGCGCGGCGCGCTCTTTGCCGCGCGGATCGACAAGCTGGTGGAGTTCGGCGCGCTGGAGCCGGCGCTGGCGCTGCTGGACATGGTGGGCACAGACACGCCCGAGCTTTTCGCCCGCTGGTTCGATATCTCGCTGCTGCTCGGGGCCGAGGATGCCGCCTGCGGCGCGCTGCGCCGGCGGCCCGATCTGAGCCCCTCCTATCCCGCGCGGGTCTTCTGTCTCGCGCGCGGCGGGGAATGGACCATGGCGGCGTTGACGCTTCGCACGGCGCAGGCGCTCGAATTCATCAGCGATGCCGAGGATGACCTGCTGACGCGCTTTCTCGACCCCGACCTGCACGAGGATGCGCCGCCGCTGGCGCCGATCTCCCGGCCCTCGCCGCTGACATGGCGCATTCTGGAGGCGCTGGGAGAGCCGCTGCCGACCTATGGCCTGCCCGTGGCCTTTGCCCAGGCCGATCTGCGCAGCACAACCGGCTGGCGTGCGCAGCTGGACGCGGCCGAGCGGCTGGCCCGGATGGGCGTGCTGCCGCCCAACCAGTTGCTGGGGCTTTACACCGAGCGCCGCGCCGCTGCGTCGGGCGGGGTCTGGGACCGGGTGCGCAGCATCGCCGCGCTGGAGGCCGCGCTGGAGACCCGCGCGGCGGACCAGATCGAATTGCGGCTGGCCGACAGCTGGACGCGGATGACGCAGGTCGATCTGGGCGTGCCCTTCGCCGCGATCTATGCCGAGCGGCTGGCGGCGCCGGAACTGGCGGGGCTGGAACTGGAAGGGACCGGGGCGGGCATCGCCTTTCAGGTGGGGCTTCTGGGCCCCGATCCCGCCGCTGCGGCCCGGCGCCATCGCCCCACCAGCGGGCTGGAAACCT
>SKUV01000172.1 GCA_007129775.1 Paracoccaceae bacterium
CGCATCGGGGTCGCGCAGGGGTGCCGCGCCGGGCCGGGCCGCGCGCCTTGCCCAATGGCCGCGCCATTCGGCCGCCAGGGCATGGACATCGGCCCGCGGCGCCAGCCCCCGGGCGGCCTCCAGCGCGGCCTCGCTCAGCACCGGCGGGGGGCCCGAAGGGGCCGGATCGCCAGCGCCCATGACCTGCTGGTGACCACCGCCCTGCCCCGCCCCGCCTTCGGCCCCGCGCCGCGTCACCCGCAGGATATCGCCCGGCTCTTCGGTCAGGCGGTAATCGGGCAGGTGATCGGCCGCGATCATGTCGCGCAGCATCCGGCGGAACACCCGCAGGGGCGAGGCCGTGCCCGATTTCTGCGCCAGCACCGCCACGCTGACCCGCCATTGCGGCTGACGTCCGCAATGCTTGCGCGCCAGTTCGTAGATGCGCCGCTCCAGCGGCTTGCGCAGGCGGAAATAATCGCGGCTGAGCGTCAGCACCGATTTCGCCAGAACCGCCCGATAGAGCCAGTCCGACAGGGTGACCGAGACCTGCGCCATGCGCCCGCCGGGGCTGTGGCGGATCACCCGCCATTCCTCGATCAGGCCGAAGCCATGGGCCTCCTCGCGCCCGCCCACGGCGATATTGGTGGTGATGCGGGTGCCGGCCAGCCGCTCGAACGCCTCCACCAGCCGGCGATAGCTGTCGCCGCCGGTCTCGCGGTTGGTGGCCACCAGCAGGTCATGGGCGCGCAGGGTGATCCGGCGCGACACCGGCCGGCCGGCGTTGAGCGCGGCCATCAACTGGCTGATGCAATAGATCAGGATGTCCTTGTCGAACAGCGTGGCACGGCCCCGGACCGAGGGCACCACCGTGATCTCGACACCGCCGCGGGCATAGCGCAGCACCCGCAGATCGGGCCGCGTGGCCAGCGAGAAGATCGGATGCTCCATCGAGGCGAGGTCATCCTTGGGCAGGGCGTCAAGGATGTCGCAGACGAAGAAATCCGGGGTCGGGTGGCGCCGGGGCAGCAAGGCTGCACGCGGGCGGGCATACGCCCCGCCCCGATCCTGCCCGCCCCGATCCTGCCCGCCCCGATCACGCCCGCCCCCGTCCCGGCTGCTCTGGTTCTGCCCGCCTGTCGCCACGCTGCCCCCGACCCCGCTACGCCCGACCCCGCTACGCCCCACCCCCCTGCGCCCGACCCCGCTGCCCCGCTTCGGGGTTTCGTTATCACCCACCCTAGGCGGGGCCGCGCCCGCGGTCCAGAAATGCCCGCGGCGCGAACGGGGTTTCGGAGTCGCCCCTTCGGCGGATCGGAATCGCTTCAGCGGTGTTTCGGAATCGCACCGCCCCTCCGGAGGCGCATTTTTTGGCGCCTGATCAGAAGCTTGCCGGAAGGGCCCGAATCCGTAACACTAATCTAACGAATCTCTAACTGCTTTGGGCAGGGCGCGCATCGGATCGGGCACGCGGCCGGGCGGGACATCCGGGAAAATGCTGGGGAAAAGGCCGAATCAGGCCAGCTTTGCGCGCTAGATGTGCGCAAAGGAATTCCATGTGCTGTGTTTTGTGCTACATTGCCGAAAAGGGCGCACATGGGGTGATGCCCGGATCAAGGTGTTGGGGCGGGGCAGGCATGGCACGCGATATCCAGTCGATCCGGCGCAATGTGGAAAAGGCCAGTGACCGGGCCGAGGCGCCCACACCGCCCTATTTCAACATCTCGCCCGATGCCGCCGCCGCCGCCCTGCCCCCGCCGGTCACGACCGCAGGCTTCGCCGCCATCGCCGAGGCCTGCGCCCGGGGCCGGGCCGATCTCGCCGCGCGCGGGCTCGACGAGACCGGAACGCGGGTGCTGCGCCCCTTCTCCACCTGGGAGATCACGCGCTATCTGATCCCGGTGGCGCCGGCCCATTTCCGCCGGGTGCTCAAGGCCAATCCCGACCTGCCGCAGGGGCGCAGCGAAACCGAGGGCGGGGCCAAGTGGTTCAGCCTCGACGAGGTGCTGCGCCTGCGCGCCCATTTCGCCGCCGAAGGCGCCAAGAACCGCGATTACCTGCCCTGGCGGCCCGAGGGGCTGCCGGCCAAGATCGTCGCGGTGGCGAATTTCAAGGGCGGCGTGGGCAAGACCTCGACCGCGGCGCATCTGGCGATGTCGGCCGCGCTCGACGGCTACCGGGTGCTGGTGGTGGATCTGGACAGCCAGGGTTCCATGACCTCGATCTTCGGCGGGAATGTGGCGGATGAATGGGGCACGGTCTTTCCCCTGCTCGCCCGCCACTACGCCCGCCATTGTCAGGAGGATAACCGCGCCCGCGCCGCCCGGGGCGAGGCGCCGCAACCGCTGGACGACACGCTGGCCGAGGCCCTGGAGGTTCGCAGCGAAACCCTGATCCAGCGCACCCACTGGCCCAATATCGACCTGATCGGCGCGCAGTTGAACCTCTATTGGGCAGAGTTCCAGATCCCCGTCTGGCGCATGGCCGCGCGGGGCTGGAAGCTGTGGGAAGCGCTGTCGGACAGCCTCGCCGCCGACGGGGTGCTGGAGCGTTACGACATCGTCTTTCTCGATACCCCTCCGGCGCTGGGATATCTGACGATCAACGGGCTGTCGGCGGCCGATATCCTGCTGGTGCCCACCGGGGCGAGCTTTCTGGAGTTCGATTCGACGGGGCGTTTCTTCGACATGCTCCACGCCACCTTCCAGTCGATCGAGCAGGGCGAGAACATGGCCGCCCGGGCATTGGGGCGCGAAGGGATCGCCTTTGAATGGGACGCGGTGCAGGCGCTCATCACCCGTTATGACGCGACCCAGCAGGCCGAAATGGCGGCGCTGATGCAGGCATGGCTGGGCCGGGCGCTGGCGCCGCAGCGGCAGGATTTCACCGCGCTGATCGGGCAGGCGGGCGAGCAGGTGAACGGCATCTACGAGGCCGATTACCGCGATTTCAACCGCGAGACCTACATGCGCGGGCGCGAGACTTTCGACGCCACCTATGCCGGTTTCAAGCGGCTGCTTCTGGGGGTCTGGCAGCGCGATCTTGCGGCGCGGGAGGATGCGGCGTGAGGCCGGCCACATATTCAGGAAATGGATTGTTTCGCGCGCGAAACAATCACAAAGCTGAATATGTTTACCCTCTACCCCTGTCCCCTGCCCTTGTTCCTGCGCCGGCCCTGCGCGCGCAGGAGCAACCGGGCCGAAACCCCGGTGCGGCAGGTTGCATGCCCGCCGCCCGGCCCGGCCCGTAACCGGAGGTTCCCATGGCCCGACGCAAGCGCCTGACATTGCCCGAAACAGGCTCTGATCCGCTGAACAGGGACGGTTTCGCGCCCGAAACGAAATCCATGGGCGGGCTCGGCCCCGGCTTTGCGCCCCCCATTGCGCAGGTCGCCGGCGATGCCGCGGCGCGCGCCGCGCTGGACGAGGTGGCCGCGGAAATGGCCCGCGCGCGCGCCGAGGGGCGGATGGTACTGCGGC
The DNA here is from genome assembly GCA_007129775.1 of Paracoccaceae bacterium. Taxonomy (GTDB): domain Bacteria; phylum Pseudomonadota; class Alphaproteobacteria; order Rhodobacterales; family Rhodobacteraceae; genus Rhodobaculum. The sequence continues at coordinate 3,459 of SKUV01000172.1, forward strand.
TGCCGCTGGCGGCGATCGAGGCGGGCTGGCTCGCGCGCGACCGGCTCGGCCCCGGCACCGCCGACGATCCGGACATGGCCGCGCTGATCGAAAGCCTGCGCGCCCATGGCCAGCGCACCCCGGTGGAAATCGCCCCCCTGCCCGATGGCGGCTACGGGCTGATCTCGGGCTGGCGGCGGCTGACCGCGCTGGCCCATCTGCACGACGAGACCGGGGAGGCGCGTTTCGCCTCGATCCTCGCCTTCCTGCGCAGCCCCGAGACCGCGGCGGATGCCTATGTGGCCATGGTCGAGGAAAACGAGATCCGCCTCGCCCTGTCGAGTTTCGAGCGTGCCCGGATCGTCGCCCGGGCGGTGGAAGCCGGCGCGTTTCCCAGCGAAAAAGAGGCTCTGAGCCGCCTGTTCGGCTCTGTTTCCCGGGCCAAACGTTCCAAGATCGGGTCGTTTCTGACGATCTATCACGCCCTGGGCCCGGCGCTGCATTTCCCCGATCATCTGGGCGAGCGTCTGGGCCTCGTGCTGGCGCGCGGGCTCGAGGCAATGCCGGCGCTGGCCGACCGGCTGCGCGCCGCGCTGGAGGCCGAGCCCCCGGCCAGCCCG
>SKUV01000300.1 GCA_007129775.1 Paracoccaceae bacterium
AGACGATTCGCGCCGTCGGAAAGGCCATCGCGATGACGCTGGACGATCTGGACAGCCACACCTCCGCAGCACTGGTTGCCGAGCGGCGCAACAAGTTCCTGCAAATGGGCGCGCGCGGGCTCGCGGCCTGATCGGCTGCGCGGCCCGGGCCGTCGCCGGGGCGGCGGCGTTCAGGCGGCCTTGGTCGCGCGCGCCTCGGTCAGAATCGCGTAAAGCGTCGCGGGATCGGAATTGGCGCGCAGCTTGTTGCAGATCCCGTTCTCGCGCATGGTGCGCGAGACCAGCGCCAGCGCCTTGAGATGGTCCACGCCCGAGGTTTTCGGCGCGAACAGCGCAAACACCAGATCGATGGGCTGCTTGTCGACCGAGCCGAATTCGATCGCCTTTTCCAGCTTGAAGAAGACGCCGCGCACGGCGTCCAGCCCCTCGATCCGGGCATGGGGCAGGGCGATGCCGTTGCCGACTCCGGTCGGACCGAGGCTTTCGCGTTCCTGTAGCGATTCCACCGCCGAACGCGCCGACATGGCATAGATCGACGCGGCCACGTCGCCCAGATCCTGAAACAGGCGCTTCTTGCTGGTCAGGTGCCCGACGACCCGCACGGCCTCAGGCTTCAGCAATTCCGTCAGTTGCATGACAGGCTCCTCGCTCGACAGCGGCACACCTAGCAGAAGCGTTCGGCCGTGTCAGCCCGTCTGCGCCGGATCGATCCAGCCGATATTGCCGTCATCGCGGCGATAGACGACATTGACGCCGCCGTGCCGTTCGTTGCGAAACACCAGCACCGGCGCCTCGGCCAGTTCCATCTGCATCACGGCCTCGCCGGCCGACAGCGACGGGATTCGGGTTTCCATTTCGGCGATGATGATCGGCTGGAGGGTGTCGGGCTCGGCCTCCTCTTCCTCGGCCGTGGCGGCGAGGATGTAGGATGAGGCCCCTTCGAATTCGACCGGCCCGGCGCGCTCGCGGTGGTGGTCCTTCAGGCGGCGTTTGTAGCGGCGCAGCTGCTTTTCCATCTTGGCGCAGCACGAATCGAAGGCGGCATAGATCTCTCCTGCGCTGCCCTTGGCCTGCGCGGTCAGCCCGGTGGACAGATGCACCGTGGCCTCGCAAACGAGGTTGTGGGCATTGCGCGAAAAGACGACCACGGCATCGGTCGGGCGCTGGGCGTATTTCTCCATCACCGCGCTCAGCTCGGTCTGCACATGGGTTTGCAGCGCATTTCCGATGTCGATCTGCTTTCCGCTGATCTGATACCGCATCGATCCTCTCCTCCGGTCTTTCGGCCCTTCTCCTCCCTGCGGTGGCAGGGTATCGGCGCCGCGTTTCAGTCTATTGGGATGCCTGCCTGCGCGGCCCGCGCCCGGCGGCCGGCAGCGATCCGGCGGCGCGCGGCGGATGACGGCAGGCGCATCCATTGTCTGTATTTGGTGACTGTTCGGCGCGCGATGTCAACGCCTTCCGCATTCAGCGCGGCGCAGAGGGCGGCGTCCGACAGCGGCGCCTGTGGCGGTTCCGCGGCGATCAGCGCGGCCAGCCGCCGGCGCACCAGATGGGCCGAGACGACGCTGCCGTCGGCGCCCGGCAGTGGCGCGGAAAAGAATTCCGACAGCGGGCGCAGGCGGCCGCCGATGTCGATCGCCTTGCCCGCCACCGCGCGCCCGACGGTTGAGGCATGCAGCCCCAGCGCCTCGGCGACCTCGCGCCGGGTCAGGGGCCGGACCACTTCGGATTCGCCTGCAAAGACGGCGCGCTGCGCCTGCGCCAGATGCTGCCCGATCCGCAGAAGCGTCGCGCTGCGGTAGTTCAGCGCCGCAATGACCGCCTCGGCCCGCGCCCGCAATTCGGAGGCTTCTTCGGTGGCCGCGGCGCTGCTCTTCAGCGCGGGGTCGAGCCGCAGCAACGGGGCGGCGTCGCGGTCGAGCGTGATGATCACGCTGCCATCGGCCTGCGCCTGCGCGGCAAGGTCGGCCCGCAGAATCGGCGCGGGCGCGGTGCTGTCCTGAACCGGGGCAGCGGCAAGCTGCGGCAGCACCCCGGCGATGCGCGCGACCGTAGCGCTGTCGAGGCCCAGCGCCCGATCCATCCCGCGCAACCGCCCGGCCGCGAAATCCTCCAGCCGTGCCACCGCGGCCTCTGCCTCGGCGCGCTGCAGCCCCGCACGGTCCATCAGTTGCAGCGCGAGGCATTCGGCAAGCGATGTCGCCCCCACCCCCGGCGGATCGCACCCCTGCAGCGCCGACAGGCCGGCGGCGACGAGCGTCTCTGGCACATCCAGCCTGGCGGCGATGGCGTCGGGCGGGCTGTCCAGATAGCCGTCCTCGCGCAATTCGGCGGCGAGGAATTCGGCCATCGCGCGCACCTCGGGGGCTAGCTGCATCAGCCCGATCTGGCGCCGGAGTCGTTCCAGCAGCGGCGGGCGGGCAGGCAGTGTATCGGGGCTGGCGGGCCCGTCGGGCAGCGGCTGTGCCCAGCCCTGACTTTCGGGCGCGACCCGCACCAGAAAGGGGTTATCGCGCAATTCCTGCGCCACGGCTTCGTTCAGGCTGGCCGCCGGCAGGCGCAGCCATTCCAGCGTTCGCCGGATGGTCGGCGTCATGGTCAGCCGCTGTCCCTGACGCAGGGTCGGCTCCAGGCTGGGGCGCACACCGGCGCCCCGCCCCGCGGCGCCCTTCCGCCGCCGCAGTCCGCCGGTGCCCGGCCGCGGCCTGAATGAGCCTGTGTCGGTCATGCGCCTGTGCGCCGGGCGCCGGTTCGGCCCCTGCCCGCGCGGCCCGCATGTACGGCGACGCCCATCGGCTAGATGCGGAAACTCTGGCCGAGGTAGACCCGGCGCACGTTTTCATCGCGCACGACCTCTTCGGCGGTTCCGTTCATCAGCATCACGCCATCGTGCAGGATGTATGCCCGGTCGACGATCTCCAGCGTTTCGCGCACGTTGTGATCGGTGATCAGAACACCGATGCCACGGGTCTTCAGATCGGCCACCAGCCCGCGAATGTCGTTCACGGCGATCGGGTCCACCCCGGCGAAGGGTTCGTCCAAAAGCAGGTATTTCGGGTTGGCGGCAAGGCAGCGCGCGATCTCCACCCGCCGCCTTTCGCCCCCCGACAGGGCGAGCGCGGGGGCGCGGCGCAGATGGCTGATCGAGAATTCCGACAGCAATTCGTCCAGCCGTTCCCGCCGCCTCCGCTTGTCGCGTTCGGCGATTTCGAGAATGGCGAGGATGTTGTCCTCGACGCTCAGCCCGCGAAAGATCGACACTTCCTGCGGCAGATAGCCGATGCCCAGTTGTGCGCGGCGAAACATCGGCAGCCCGGTCACATCGCGCCCGTCGATCGACACGACGCCGGCCTCGGGCGTGATGAGCCCGGCGATGCAGTAGAAACAGGTGGTCTTGCCCGATCCGTTGGGACCGAGGAGCGCCACCACCTCGCCCCGGCCCAGCGACAGGCTGACATCGCGGATCACGGGCCGGCGCCGATAGCTCTTGCGCAGGCCCTCCACGCGCAGGCCGGCATTGCCCGGGGTCACGCTCAGAACCGGGCGGCCGTCGGCTGCGGATCTATCGCGTGCCGTCATTGGCCGCCGCTGTTTCCGGGCTGGAACACGGTGCGCACCCGGCCCGTCATCTCGCCCGCGCCCGAGGCCAGATCGACATGCATCCGGTCGCCCGAGATCGCTCCGGGGCCCTGGGTGATCATCACCGCGCCGGTCATCACCACCGTGCCATCGACAATGTCATAGATTGCCTCGTCGGCCTCCGCTGCCTCGGGCCCGCTGACGAGCGTCACCCCGCCGGTGGCATGGAGCCGCGTCATCCGGCGGGCCATGTCGGTGCCCGGCGCCCCGTAATCGGCGCGCAGCGCATCGGCCGACAGGCGCATCTCGCCCTGCACCACCAGCACCGATCCGGTAAAGGTCGCGGTATTGTCGGCCTGATCGATCCGGAATTCGTCTGCCGTTATCTCCACCGGCAGGCTGCTGTCGTGGTCGGCACTGCCGAAGGTAACCCGCGTCCCCTGCGCCAGCGCCGGCAAGGCGCCAAGCCCGAGTACGAGAACGACCGCAAGGGCCGAGCGAAAGACCTGCACCATGATCACCTCTTGACTTCGGGGGTGTATAGCATCCGCACACCGCCGGTGAAAACCAGAACGTAGCTGTCGGCCGCCGCGCCCCCCCCGGCGGCGGGCGTTTCGGCCTGCGGCACCAGAGTCAACTGCATCGCGCCGGCCTCGATCCGGGCGTCGGGAGCTTCGGAGACGACCGGGCCCGGGCTTTCCAGATGGGTCTGGTCCAGCCGGGCCCAGAGCGCATCGCTCTGCACCTCGTATCCCGTGCCCGTCAGCAGCCGGACATTGCCGGCGAGGTGCAGTTTCCGGGTGCTGCGGTCGATCACGCCCTCGTCGGCATAGATACGGTTGACCGCGCCGTCGGGGGTTTCGACCGTGGCGACCAGCGCCCGCGCCGTCAGCCGACGCTCCGCCATCGGGTCCGAGCGCACCTCGTCGGCCGTCAGTTCCAGCGCCGCCCCGTCCTCGGTCATGCCGGCATAGCGCGGCATGTCGACGCGCGGCTCGCGGGCAAGGGCCTGGACATCCACCTGCGCGAAAGGCAGGGCGCGGTCGGGATCGACCCGTTCGGACACCAGAAAGAGGGTCGACAACAATGCGATGGCGGCCAGCGGCAGCACCAGCTTGAGCCAGCCCACCACCCGTGTGCGCCGATCCCCTGCGAGCGTCACCCTCATGCCCGCGCCCTTGTGGACGCCTGCGCGGCTGATCGGTGATCGGGGGCGGTCAGGGCCATGACGAGCCTCGGGCGGCCCGGTGCGGGGCGCGGCCTCGGGCGACGTCCCGTCAGTGGGCGAAAATGTCGGTTTCGGGCCACCCGGCCAGATCGAGTGCGGCGCGGGTGGGCAGGAAATCAAAGCAGGCGCGGGCCAGATCGGCCCGCTCTTCGCGGGCCAGACGCCGTTCCAGAGCCTCCTTCAACCGGTGCAGATAAAGCACATCGGAGGCCGCATAGGCAAGTTGCGCTTCCGTGAGTGTCGGTGAGCCCCAGTCCGATGTCTGCTGCTGCTTGGAGATATCCACGTCCAGCATTTCCGACAGAAGGTATTTCAGCCCGTGCCGGTCGGTATAGGTGCGCACCAGTTTCGAGGCGATCTTGGTGCACCAGACCGGCGCGGTGGTGACCCCGAAAGCCGCCTGCAGCGCGGCGATATCGAAGCGCGCGAAGTGAAAGAGTTTCAGAACCGCCGGGTCGGCCAGCATCCGCTCCAGGTTGGGCGCGCTTGTCTGGCCACGTGCGATCTGGACCAGATGCGCCTCGCCGTCGCCGGCCGAAAGCTGCACCAGACACAGCCGGTCACGCTCCGGCCGCAGGCCCATGGTTTCGGTGTCGATGGCCACGACGGGGCCGAGATCCAACCCCTCCGGCAGATCGCCTTGATGCAGATGATTCGCCATCGCGCCCTCTTTTTCGCTGTTGTGCCCGCCAGCCCCTGTGTTGCGCACCCGCCCCATGCTGTCCAGCCCCCGGCGTCGCGAGCGCTGCCGGCGGGCTGCGCGCCGCCACTCAGAGCCAGTCGCGCAGGATCGGGATCAGCGGCAGATCGGCCGGCGGCATGGGATAATCGCGCAGATCACGCGCGCGCACCCATTTCAGCGCCTGCCCCTCGCGGGCCTGCGGCTGGCCCTGCCACTTGCGGCAGGCAAAGAGCGGCATAAGCAGATGGAAATCCGCATAGGCATGGCTGGCAAAGGTCAGCGGCGCGAGGCAGGAGGCCCAGGTCTCGATCCCCAGTTCCTCGTGCAATTCTCGCATCAGGGCGGCTTCGGGCGTCTCGCCCTGCTCCACCTTGCCGCCGGGAAATTCCCACAGCCCGGCCATTGCCTTGCCCTCGGGCCGGCGCGCCAGCAGGATCCTGCCGTCGGCATCGACCAGCGCGACGGCGGCGACCAGAACGAGGCGGGTCACGAACGGTAATCGGCGTTGATGTCGATATAGCCGTGCGTGAGATCGCAGGTCCATGCGGTGAACCGGCCCCGGCCAATCCCCAGATCGACGCCGATCTGCAATTCCTGCCGCTTCATATAGGCTGCGGCGTCGGCCTCGCTGTAGTCTTCGGCGCGCTGACCATCGGCGGCCACGGCGATGTCGCCGAAGCGGATCGCCAGACGGTCGCGGTCGGCCTGCGCGCCCGATTTGCCCACAGCCATGACGATCCGGCCCCAGTTCGCGTCCTCGCCGGCGATGGCGGTCTTGACCAGCGGTGAATTGGCTATGGCCATGGCGACGCGCCTGGCGTCCTCGGCACTGGCCGCGCCGGTGACCGTGATCTCGACGAATTTCGTCGCCCCCTCGCCGTCGCGCACCACCTGATGGGCGAGGTCGCGCATCACCCCTTCCAGCGCGCGCTCGAAGGCGCGGGCATCCTTGCCGCGCAGATCGGTGATCGCCGGCCCCTGACCGGTGGCCGCCAGCATCACCGTATCCGAGGTGGAGGTATCGCCATCCACGGTGATCGCGTTGAAGCTGCGCGCGTTCAGGCGCGACAGCATCTTCTGCAGCCCCGCCGCCGGCAATGCGGCATCGGTGAAGATATAGACCAGCATCGTCGCCATGTCGGGCGCGATCATGCCCGAACCCTTGGCGATGCCTGCGATGCTTACCGGCCCGCCCGCGGTTTGCACCACAGCGCCGGCGCCCTTGGGGAAGGTATCGGTCGTCATGAAGGCGCGCGCGGCGCCGGCGATGCCGTCCGGCGAAAGCTTCTCTTTCAGCGTGTCGATTGCGGCGGTGATGCGGTCATGCGGCAGCGGTTCGCCGATCACGCCGGTGGAGGCGGAAAAGACCCGTCCCGCCGGAATGCCCAGCGCTTCGCCCACCGCGCCGGTGACGGCGGCCACAGCCTCCACCCCGGCGGCGCCGCTGAAGGCATTGGCATTGCCCGCATTGACGATGATCGCCGCGCCGCTTTCGCCGGCCCGGCCCCGCCGCATCTTGGCCTGACAATCCAGCACCGGCGCCGCGCGGGTGGCGGACCGGGTGAACACCCCGGCCAGCGTGGTGCCGGGCGCAAGGCGGATCAGCATCACATCCTCGCGCCCGCGATAGCGCACGCCGGCCTCGGCCGAGGCGAACTCCACCCCCGCCACCGTCGGCAGATCGGGAAAGGCGGCGGGCGCGAGCGGCGAGACCGGCTTGGCGGCCTTCTTCGCCGCGCCGGCCTTGGCACCGGATTTCCCGGCCTTCTTCTTCTTGTCGCCCGGGGTCGCGGAGCCGGCGACGACGGCGGCCTTCTTCGCCTTCTTGGAGGGCTTTTCGGGCTTGTCCTTCTTCTTGCTCTTCTTGCCGGCCATCGCGCTGATCCCCGTGGCTTACTGGTTAACGGTCGAACAATGTCTGGTCGCGCAGCAGCGCCGGGTCAATCCCCGTATCGATCCGTTCGACCTCGGCGGCGTCGATTACCTCGGCGATGCGGCCCATGACGGCGGCAAGCTGGACCTCGCGCGTCAGTTCCGCGCGCACCGCATCCAGCGGCGGTGCATCGGCGATGCGGGCGTCGTTCAGCTTGATGAGGTGCCAGCCGAATCGGGTTTCCACCGGGTCCGAGATATCGCCGACCTCAAGCTCCACCACCGCGGCCTCGAACGCCTCGACCATCCGGCCGAGGCCGAACCAGCCAAGGCTGCCGCCATTGGCGCCGCTGCCGGGATCGAGCGAATGCTCTTGCGCCAGCGTCGCGAAATCCGCGCCCTCGGCCAGTTCCGCCAGCAGCCCCTCGGCCTCGTCGAGGGTTTCGACAAGAATATGCGCGGCGTTGAATTCGCGCCGCGCCTTGGCGTCGGAGAAACGTTCTTCATAGGCGGCTTCGAGCGCGTCTTCGGTGACCGCGTCTTCGGCGATCGCGGTCAGCCGCGTGTTGGTGATCGCCTCGCGGCGGCTGTTGTCGAGAAACAGGCGCTCGCGCGTGGTCAGCGGATAGGCGGTCTGGGCGACGGCGGTCTGTTCGATAAGCTGGGTCAGCATCTGGTCGAAAAGTTCGGGGTCGAGGTTCGCGCGCAACTCCTGCGGCAGGCGCTCGTAAAGCAGCGCCATGTGCCCCAGCGTGATCTCTTCGCCGTTCACCCGGGCGAGCACGGTGTCGAAGTCCTGTGCCTGAGCCGGCAGGGTGCCGGCGCAGACGAGGGCAAGGGCCGCCAGCGCGGCGCGGGGTTTGCGGATTGTCATGGAATTGCCTCTCTTCGATTGGGTGCGTCGCGCCGGGGTCCCGACGGCTTGCGATTTGCCGGCCTGCCGGCGCGCGACGTTGACACTTTTCGGGCTGGCCCTTACATCGCCATTTGGTCTTGCGCGCGCCGGGCCGCCTTGTTCTTGCTGGCCAGTCGCGTGACGTTCTATGGAAGCAGGCGCAGGCGGGCAACCCTTGGGGTGGAACGTTCGCGTCAGGTGAACACCGCGCGGAGAAAAGATGCTGGGTCTCGGGACACTTTCGAAAAAGGTATTCGGCACGCCGAATGACCGCAAAGTCAAGTCCGTGCGCCCGCTGGTCGCGCAGATCAACGCGCTGGAAGAGGCGGCGAAGGCCCGCACCGACGCCCAGTTGATCGAGACGACCGAGGAGCTGAAGCGCCGCCATGCCGAGGGCGAAAGCCTCGACGCGCTCCTGCCCGAGGCCTTCGCCAACTGCCGCGAGGCTGCGCGCCGGGCGCTGGGCCTGCGGGCCTTCGATGTGCAGCTGATCGGCGGCATCTTCCTGCATCGCGGCAACATCGCCGAGATGAAGACGGGCGAGGGCAAGACCCTCGTCGCCACATTTCCGGCCTATCTGAACGCGCTGACCGGGCGCGGCGTGCATATTGTCACGGTCAACGATTATCTGGCCAAGCGCGATGCCGAATGGATGGGCAAGGTCTATGCGAAACTGGGCATGACCACCGGCGTCGTCTATCCCCAGCAGCCCGAGGACGAAAAGAAAGACGCCTATGGCGCCGATGTCACCTATGCCACCAACAACGAGCTTGGCTTCGACTATCTGCGCGACAACATGAGATCCGAACTCGACCAGATGAGCCAGCGCGGCCATTACTTCGCCATCGTGGACGAGGTGGATTCGATCCTGATCGACGAGGCGCGCACGCCGCTCATCATCTCGGGGCCCAGTCAGGACCGGTCTGACCTCTATACCGCGGTTGACAAGGTGGTGCCCGACATCACCGAAGAGCATTTCACCCTCGACGAAAAGACCCGCAACGTCACCTACACCGACGAAGGCAACGAGTTCATCGAGGAAAAGCTGCTGGAGGCCGGGCTGCTGCCCGAGGGCCAGTCGCTCTATGATCCCGAAAGCACGACGCTGGTGCACCACGTCACGCAGGCGCTGCGCGCGCACAAGCTGTTTCAGCGGGACCAGCATTACATCGTGCGCGACAACGAGGTGGTGCTGATCGACGAATTCACCGGCCGGATGATGTCCGGGCGGCGCCTGTCGGACGGGCTGCATCAGGCCATCGAGGCCAAGGAAGGCTGCCCGATCCAGCCCGAAAACGTCACGCTCGCCAGCGTCACCTTCCAGAATTATTTCCGGCTTTACGAAAAACTGGCGGGCATGACCGGCACCGCCATGACCGAGGCCGAGGAGTTTTCCGAGATCTACGGGCTTGGCGTGGTCGAAATCCCCACCAACCGCCCGATCCAGCGCGAGGACGAACACGATCAGGTCTATCGCACCGCCCGCGAAAAGTTCGAAGGCATCGTGGCAGAGATCAAGGCCGCCCATGAAAAGGGCCAGCCGGTGCTGGTGGGCACCACTTCCATCGAGAAATCCGAATTCCTGTCGGGGCTTCTGAAGAAGGAAGGTATCCCGCACAACGTCCTGAACGCGCGCCAGCACGAGCAGGAGGCGCAGATCGTCGCCGATGCGGGCCGTTTCGGCGCGGTGACCATCGCCACCAACATGGCCGGCCGTGGCACCGATATCCAGCTCGGCGGCAACGTCGAGATGAAGGTGCTGCAGGCGCTCGCCGCCACCCCCGATGGCGATGCCGACGCGATGCGCGCGCAGGTGGAGGCCGAGGTGGCCGAGGAAAAGGCCAAGGTGCTGGAGGCCGGCGGTCTGTATGTTCTGGCCACCGAACGCCACGAAAGCCGCCGCATCGACAACCAGTTGCGCGGCCGTTCCGGCCGGCAGGGTGACCCGGGGCGCTCGTCGTTCTTTCTGTCGCTCGAAGACGATCTGATGCGCATCTTCGGCTCCGACCGGCTCGACAAGGTGCTCTCGACACTGGGGATGAAAGAGGGCGAGGCGATCGTCCACCCCTGGGTCAACAAGAGTCTGGAGAAGGCGCAGGGCAAGGTCGAGGCGCGCAATTTCGACATCCGCAAGCAGCTGCTGAAATTCGACGACGTGATGAACGACCAGCGCCGCGTCGTTTTCGGCCAGCGGCTGGAGATCATGCAGGCCGATGACCTGTCGGATGTGGCCGAGGATATGCGCCATCAGGTCATCGACGATCTGGTGGACCTGCACCTGCCGCCGAAATCCTATACCGAGCAATGGGATGTGGATGGTCTGGCCGAGGCGCTGCGCACGCAGCTCGCGCTCGATCTGCCCGTGGCGGACTGGGCCGAGGAGGACGGCGTCGATCAGGAAGTCGTGCGCGAACGGCTTTATGAGGCATCCGACGAACTGATGGCCGAAAAGCTGGAGGCATTCGGCCCGGAGTCCATGCGCAACATCGAAAAGCAGGTGCTGTTGCAGACGATCGACGCGAAATGGCGCGAGCATCTGGTGACGCTCGAACATCTGCGCTCGGTCGTGGGCTTTCGCGGCCATGCCCAGCGCGACCCGCTGATCGAATACAAGACCGAGGCCTTTTCGCTGTTCGAAACGATGCTCAACGCCCTGCGCGCCGATGTGACGCGCAAGCTGGCGCAGGTGCGCCCGCTGACCAAGGAAGAGCAGGAATCGATGCTGCGCCAGCTTGCCCTGCAACAGCAGGCGATGCGCGTGGCCGCAGACAATGGCGGCCGGCCGCCCGAGCCGCTGGTGGAAGGGTTCGACCCTGCGGACCCCTCGACATGGGGCAACCCCGGGCGCAACGATCCCTGCCCCTGCGGCTCCGGTCAGAAATTCAAGCATTGCCACGGGCGCCTGTGACCGTCACAGGCCGCCGGAGCGCCCCCCTGTAATTCTGCGGCTCAAGGCCCGTGTCATGATCTGCGGCCCTTGGGTGCGCCGCTGCCCGGGGGTGGCGGTGCGACAATGCCTGTGGTCCGACTTCGTGCATAGGTTGTGAATTTTTCTGAGACACAACCCTAGCAATTGCCGCATTTCCTCCACAATCCCACCCCAATCCTGCCGCGCCAGCGGTCTGCAATCACCATCATCCGGCCCACGCTTTGCCGCTTTGCGCGCCTAGCTTCCGACAATCCCCTGGGGGCAGGAGTGGAAGATGAAGGTGATTCGCAAGTATTCGGTGCTGGTGGCAAGCCTCGTGGTCGCGCTGGGCATCGGGCATGTGATGCAATCGGGCACGGCGCCGGAACATCCCGCGATGGTGCTGCGTGCGCTGGAAACCGGCGATCCCGAAACCCGTCTCGCCGCAGCGCGTATGGCCCGCGAATCCGATCTGCTGCCCAGTATCAGCCAGAGCGAGGTGACCCCGCTGGCCGCGGATGTGGATGCACTGTTGCCCCCGCTGGGGCCCGTGGTGCTGCCCGTGGTGCCGCCCGTGGTGCCACCGGCAGACCTTGCTCCGCAATCCGTGCTGCCGCAGACCCCGCAGTCGGAACCTCTGGCCGGGCCGTCACCGGACGCGCCCCAGCCGCCCGCCCTGCCGGCGTCGGCAGCCGACACGGCCTCGCCCGCCTCCGAAAGGCCTTCCACCGACAGCCCCGAAACCGCGCGATCCGGAGCCGGCTTGCCTGAAATCGACTTGCCCGCCGGGTTTCTGGACGGGGAAGATGGCGCAGCGCCCCTGATCGTCGCCCGCCGCGATGACAGCGTTCCGGCGCTGGAAAAGGCGTTGTCGCATCCTCTCGTCGATGCAGAAGTGGCGAGCGACAGTTGCGCCCGCGACATCGCGCTTGCGGCAGAACCCGCGGCGCTTCTGGTCTTGCGCGTCGAGGCGCCGTGCGATGCGGGTGCCCGGGTCGTGGTTCAGCACGCCGGGCTGGCGGTGACCGAGCGGATCGGCGCGACAGGAGTGCTCGAGGTTACGCTGCCGGCCTTTGCGGCGGCGGCGGAGGTGGAGGTCGCGTTCAACGACGGCCCTGCGCTGAGCGCCCGGGCGACGGTGCCCGACATGGCGCTTTATGACAGGGTCGCGGTGCAGTGGCAGGCGCCTGATGCCTTTCAGTTGCACGCGTTCGAATTCGGCGCGGGGTTCGACGATCCCGGCCATGTCTCGGCCGCGACCCCGCGCGATCCGGGCCATGCCCTGCGCGCCACTGGTGGCTTTCTGATGCTTCTGGGCGACAGCCGCGTAAGCTGGCCGCTTCTGGCCGAGGTCTACACATTCCCCTCCGGCCGTGTCCCGCGTGAGGGCACTGTCGCCATCGAGATCGAAGCCATGGTGACGGCCGAGGTCTGCGGACGCGAGATGCTGGGCGAAACCCTCGAAATCCATGGCGGGGGGGCGGTTCGGGTCCGTGAACTGACGCTGGCCATGCCGGGATGCGAGGCCGAGGGGCAGTATATTGTGTTGAAAAACGCGCTCGAAGCCCTGACTATCGCTGCGAACTGAAGCAGCCCGAACGCCCCTCATGCCCCGATTGCCGCGCCGGGCCGGCTTGCCCGCCGCCTGTCTCGCCCTGACCTTTCTGACCGCCGGCGCCGTGGCCGCGCAGGACGTGCTGTTGCAGTCGCGTGATGGCGGCATCAGCGTGGCCGGCACCTTGTTGTCGTATGACGGCGAATTCTACCGCATCGACAGCGAATTCGGCGCGCTGACGCTGGACGCCCAGGCGCTGGATTGCAGCGGGCCGGGCTGTCCGGACCTGCTGACCTTCGTGCCCGAGGTGATCGTGGCCGGGTCGGTGACGCTGGGCGCGGGCCTTCTGCCCGATCTGCTGGCGGCCTTTGCCGCGGCCAACGACCTGACGATGGAGACCGGCCGCGACCCCGGCGGGGCGCCGGGCGGTGCTGCAGGGCCGGTGCCGGAGACGGGCGCCGATCTGCTGACCTTGCGCGCGCAGGGCGACGGCCGCGCGCTGGCGCGCTTTGTGGTGCTGGAGGGCGGCAGCCGGGCCGGGCTGGAGGCGCTGCGCGCGCGCAACGCCGATATCGCCCTGTCGCACATTCCCCTGCGCGAGGAGGGGTTTCGCAACCGTGCGATCGCGCTGGATGCCTTCGTGCCGGTGGTCGGGCGCGAAAACACGCTGGCCGCGATCTCGCTGGCCGATCTGACGGCGGTGCTGACGGGCGAGATCGCATCATGGGAGGCGCTGGGCGGGCCCGACCTGCCGATTGCCGTGCATCTGCGCGATGCCGAGGCGGGCGTTCAGGCGGCGCTGGAGGATCAGGTGCTTGCCCCGCAGGGGCTGGAGGTGACAGGCGCGGCGCGGCGCCACAGGTCCGACCGGGCGCTGGCCGAAGCGGTGGCGGGCGATCCGCTGGGGATCGGGCTGGCGCTGCGGTCGGTCGCCGATCTGGCGCGTCCGGTGCCGTTTCGCGGCGCCTGCGGGCTGATGCGCGAGGCGACGCCGCTGGCGGTCAAGGCGGGCGATTATCCGCTGGTGCTGCCGCTCCTGGCGGTGACGCGGGCCGAACGGTTGCCCCTGCAGGCGCGCCGCTTTCTGGCGTGGCTGGGCGGGCCGGAGGCGCAGGCGGTGGCGGCAGCGGCCGGTGCCATAGACCAGACGACCGAGGCGGTCGCGCTCGCCGATCAGGGGGTGCGGCTGGCCAATGCCATCGCCGCGGCGGGCGACGACACCCCGCTGGAGGAATTGCAGCGGCTGGTCGCGGCGATGCAGGGCAGCGCCCGGCTGTCGCCCACCTTCCGTTTCGAGAGCGGGCGGCGCAGCCTGACCCCGCAATCGGAAACCAATATCGACCGGCTGGCCGAGGCGCTGGAAGCGGGGCTTTATGCCGGGCGCGAACTGGTGCTGGTGGGCTTCACCGATGGCGAGGGGCCGGCAGCGGCGAACCTGCGCCTTGCCCGGGAACGCGCCGAGACGGTGCGCCGCGCGCTGCAGGAGGCCGCGCCGCTTTTCGACCGCGAGACGACGCGGCTGTCGATCGAGGCTTTCGGCGAGGCGATGCCGATGGATTGCGATGACACGGATGC
>SKUV01000031.1 GCA_007129775.1 Paracoccaceae bacterium
AGGCCCGTTTCACGGAGCGATGGGGCAAGTCCCTCCCGCCGTCGCTGCCGCGGAGTTCCGCCCGGCTGGAGCCGCTCGCCACCGGGATGCCATGGGCCGGGCTGCGGGTGCTCGCCTTTGCCGGGATCGGCTATCCCGAGAAGTTCTTCGCTACCCTCGCCGGGCTCGGCGCGGAGGTGCTGCGAGCCGAACCGCTGGAGGATCACCAACCGCTGACCGATGCGCTGATGACGCGGCTGCAGGTGCAGGCCAAGGCCCTGGGGGCGCAACTGGTCACCACCGAAAAGGACGCGGTGCGCCTGCCGCCGCGCTTTCGCCGCGAGGTGCTGACCCTGCCGGTGCGCCTGCAGGGCACCGACTGGGGCGTCATCGACGGGCTGCTGGCCGCGCGCGGGCGCTGACGCCCGCGCCGGCGGGCCGGTTCAGAAATGCAGCGCGCGGCCGTAGGCGTCGAGCACCGATTCGTGCATCATCTCGCTCAGCGTCGGATGCGGGAACACGGTGTTCATCAATTCCGCCTCGGTCGTCTCCAGCGTGCGGCCGACGATGTAGCCCTGAATCAGTTCCGTCACCTCGGCGCCGACCATATGCGCGCCCAAAAGCTCGCCCGTCTCGGCGTCGAAGACCGTCTTGATCAGCCCCTCGGACTCGCCCAGCGCAATGGCCTTGCCGTTGCCGATGAAGGGGAAGCGGCCGACCTTGACCTTGTGGCCCTTTTCCCTGGCCTTTGCCTCGGTCAGCCCGACAGAGGCGACCTGCGGGTGGCAATAGGTGCAGCCCGCGATCTGGTCGGGACGAACGGGATGCGGATGGCCGCCGGCGATCAGTTCGGCCACCATCACGCCCTCGTGGCTGGCCTTGTGCGCAAGCCAGGGACCGTTGGTCAGATCGCCGATGGCATAGATGCCCTCGACCCCGGTGCGGCAGTGATCATCGGTCACGACAAAGCCGCGCTCCACCTTCACGCCAAGGCCTTCCAGCCCCAGATCCTCGGTATTCGCGATGATCCCCACGGCGGAGATCACCGTGTCGAAATCGTGCTTTTCCGTCTTGCCGCCGGTCTCGATATGGGCGGTGACCTTTCCCTTGCCGCGGTCAAGCTGCTTGACCGTGGCCTTGGCCATGATCTTCATGCCCTGCTTTTCGAAGGCCTTGCGCGCGAAGGTCGAGATTTCCTCATCCTCCACCGGCAAGATGCGGTCCATTACCTCCACCACGGTGGTGTCGCTGCCCAGCGTGTTGAAGAAACTGGCGAATTCGATGCCTATGGCGCCCGACCCGATGACCAGCAGTTTCTTCGGCATCCGGTCGGCCACCAGCGCGTGCTTGTAGGACCAGACCAAATCGCCATCGGCCTCCAGCCCCGGCAGGTTGCGCGCCCGCGCGCCGGTGGCCAGAACGATCTGCGGCGCCTTAAGCGTCTCGGTGCCCTTGTCGGTGCGGACCTCCACCGTGCCGGGCTTGGGCACGAATCCCTTGCCCATGAAAACGGTGATCTTGTTCTTCTTCATCAGATGGCCGATCCCGCCAGAAAGCTGGCCTGCCACCTTGCGCGAGCGTTTGACCACCGCGTCCAGATCATAGCCGATCTTTTCCGCGCTCAGCCCGAATTCCTTGGCGCGGTGCATCAGGTGAAAGACCTCGGCCGACCGCAGCATCGCCTTGGTCGGGATGCAACCCCAGTTCAGGCAAATGCCGCCCAGATGCTCACGCTCCACGATCGCGACTTTCAGGCCAAGCTGCGCGCCGCGGATCGCGGCGACATAGCCGCCCGGCCCGGCGCCCACCACGATCATGTCAAAGGATTTGTCGGCCATGGGTTCCCTTCCTCGCGCCTCCTTCGGGCGATGCTGCCTTACTCTTGATTTAGGCGATATTGACGTGCTGGGCAACGTGGCCCGGCGCCCGCCAGATGGCGTCGCGCAGGGCTCAGGCCGCCGCCTGCAGCGCCGCGACCGTGCTGCCGTAGCCGCCGGCCTCCAGATAGGCGGCCTCGGCAGCGGTGGTATGGCGGCCCAGCGCGTCGTTGCGGTAGGGGAAGCGCCCGAAGCGGCGGATCACCTCGCGATGGGCGCGCGCGTGCAGCAGGTTGTCGGCCCCGGTCTCGGGCATCCGGGTCAGCAGCAGACGCACGCTGCGATCCTGATCGGCATTCGTTTCGGCATGCATGAAGGGCATGTAGAAGAATTGCCGTTGCGGCTCGGGGATGCGCAGGTCCCATTCGTGCTGCACCGCCTTGGCCGCAGCCTTGCGCGCGATGGGATCGGTGGCGAATGCGCGGGCCTCGCCGCGGAACATGTTGCGCGGAAACTGGTCGGTCAGGATCAGAAAGGCGAGCGAGCCCCCGGGGCTGCTGAGCCAGGAATTCAACCGTCCGATGCGCGCGGAGTCCCACATATCGAGAAAGCGGGCGCGGATGTCGCTGTCCAGTTCCTCACCCCCGGAATACCAGCCCGCGGGCCCCACCGTTTCGATCCAGTAATCAAGCACCGCATTCGCCTGCGGCAGATGCAATCTGTGTGGCATTATGGCCTCTCCTCCTCCGCCTGCAAAGCGTTGCAGGAATGCTTCTCTGGTGCAAGCGCCCTGTGCATGCGGTGGCGCCGGCCCGCCGATGGCCGTCGGCGCCGCCGCGCAGGTTGTTCGATAGGCGCCGCGGGGGGCTCAGCGCCCCTCGGCGGGGCTGTCGGGTGCGGCCGCCTCTTCGGCGTTTTCCTGCGCGGCCTCATAGATCGCTTCGATGGCGTAGGAAGAGGCGCTCGGCGTGACCACGGCAAAGGCCCCGGTCTCGTCCGTGGGGATCGCCGCGCGCCGGGTCATCCGCCAGAAGGCATAGGCGGCAAGAACAGCCGACAAGAACCCGATCCATGCGAAAAAGCCCTGCGGGCCGATCCATCCCATCGCCCAGCCCGTCACGATCGGGCCGATGATCGCCCCCAATCCGTTGATGAACAACAGCCCGCCCGACGCCGAGGCCATGTCGTCGCGCTCCAGATAGTCGTTGGTATAGGCCAGAAGCAGAGGATAGAGCGGGTTGGTGATCCCCCCGATCAACAGCGCCACGACGATCAGCATGCTCTGCCCCGGCGCGAAAAGCAGGGTCAGCGCCATCACGGCCGCGCCGGCGAGCCCGGAAAAGGCCACCAGCTTGCGCCGGTCCATCCGGTCCGATAACCAGCCCAAGGGATACTGAAACAGCATCCCGCCGGTAAAGACCGCCGCGATGAAAAGCGAGATCTGCGCCACGCTCAGCCCCGCCAGCGTGCCCCAGACCGCGGTCATGCCGAACAGCGTCGAGTAGATTCCGCCCACCAGAAACATCCCCACACATCCCAGCGGCGAGATGGTGTAGAGCTGCCGAAAGCTCATCGGCTTGATCGCCTCCGCCATCGGCGCCGGCGTGACCGACAGAAGGATCGGCGTGAAGGCCAGCGACACCAGCACCGAAGGCAGCACGAACAGCAGAAAGCCGCCCGGATCGCCCACATTCATCAAACCCTGCGCGCTGATGATCCCCACCATCTGCACGATCATGTAGAGCGAAAGCGTCTGGCCCCGCGTCTCGTTCGTCGCGGTGTTGTTGAGCCAGCTTTCCGCGGTCACATAGATGCCCGAGAAACAGAACCCGATCAGCATCCGCATCGCCACCCATGCCACCCAGTCCGGCAATACAGGAAACAGGATCAGCGTGGCCGAAACGAGCGAGCCCAGCGCGGCGAAGACCCGCACATGGCCGACCCGCCGGATCATTCCCGGCGTCATGCGGGAGCCGAACAGAAAGCCCACGAAATAGCCCGACATCACCAGCGACATCTGCAGGGTGGTAAAATCCTCGATCGCGCCGCGCACCCCCAGCAGCGTGCCCTGAATGCCGTTTCCGACCATCAGCAGCAGCATTCCCAGAAGCAGTGCCCAGCTATTGCCGAGGACCTTGAGCATGGCGTGTCCCTTCGCATGTCCGACGCCCGGGCTTGGGCGTCTGAAGGCCCGCAGCTACGCCCGGGGAGCCTCCCCGGCTTGCGCATTTGCGACAATCCCCGTCCGGCAGCGGCCAGGTCGCGCAATAGAGGCACTGCGGGGCGAATGGCAAGCCCCGCACAGGGCACGGCCGGAGCCGGGGAACACCTGGCCCGCGGCCGGCCCTTTTCACCCGGCGCGCGTGCAGCGGCTCGCGATCTCGTGGCCGGAGGCGGCGTCCTGAATGCTCATCTGCATCTGGCTCGCCGAGACCACAAAGCTGTCGAAGGCAAAGCCGGTAATGCCCCACGCCTGCGACGCCATCTGCCCGTAAGCCGCGAAGGCCCAGCGGCCCTGCTCCTGTTGCACTTGCCAGCGTCCCTGCGCCTGAAAGCCGCCCATGTTCCGCAGGATACCCTGAGCCTGAAACGTCCCGTCCGGCACCACGTTGATGAAGGCCTGATAATGGACCGCATGGGCATCTGTGCGATAGATGTTGCGGGTGGCGTATTCGCACTGCCATCGCCCGGCAACCTGCGGTGCCTGCGCCTGCGCCGGTATGGCGGATGCACCGGTGGCGATGAGAAAGCAGCAAAGCGCGAGCGTGAGGCCGTCTCGCAGAAAGTGCATCATGGCTTTCCTTTCCGGTGCAGCCGAAGGCTGTCAGGCCGTGACGGGCGGTGCCGGTTCATGTCGATGATCCGCTGTCCTGCTCCGCGGCGCCCGGTCGCCGGTTCCGACCCGCCCGGGCCGGGCATCGCAGGGTCAGGCGAATCACCGCGTCTGGCAAGCGAAATGACCATTACGACCGATCGGCGGGGCGGCACCTGCCCGCGGTGCGGCGCGCCCTTGCAGGCCTTGAGCGGTGCCAGCCGCTTTTCTGGCACTGATACCGGTGCTTGCGGCGGTGTCGGTGTCGGTGTCGGGGCTGGCGGTTCAGCGCATCGCCACTTTTGCGCGGTCCCGTTCCGGCTGTGGGCAGGTTCGCCTGCCGTCTGCGGTGCTGGTCTCACGCCTGCTTTCCGCCCGGGCTCCGGCCGCGAGCGGTCTGTCCACCGTCGTCCGCCCGCGGCGCGCGGCGCGTGGGGCGCGTGCAGGACCCGGTATGCCCAGCGCGCAAGGTGGAGGCCGGCGGTTTGCCGGATGCTTGCCTATCGGATGGGTTGGCCGACGAACGGGCATGGCCGGGCAAAGCCGCCCGGTGCCGGGTCGTGCCATGCAAGCTGCCGGGCCATGAACCTGCCAAGGACGGCAGCATCAGCGCACGATGAACTCCGCATGCAGCGCGCCGGCCGCGCTGATCGCCGTCAGTATGTCGATCATGTCGCGCGGCGAAACTCCCAGCGCATTCAGCCCCGCCACCACCTCCGACAGGGTCGCGCCTTCGGGCACTTCGGCCAGCCCGGTGCGTTCGGTTTCGGCAAATTCCGCATCGCTGTCGGGTACCACGATGGTGGCGCCCTCGCCGAACGGGTTCGGCTGGACCACGCGCGGCGTTTCCTCGACCCGCAGGGTCAGACTGCCCTGTGCCACGGCGACCCGGCTGATACGCACATCCGATCCCATCACGATCGTGCCGGAACGGTGGTCCACCACCACCCGCGCCCGGCTTTCGGGGACGAGGCGCAGCACCTCGATCCGGCCCAGAACATGGGCCGGCGAGGGCATGCGCGTCGCCGCGATATCGACGACCACAGTGCCTGCATCAAGCATCGCTGCGACCGGGCGGCCGAATTCCGCGTTGACCGTGGTCTCGATCCGCCCCGCCGTCGTGAAATCCGGATTGCGCAGGGCCAGCCGCACCCGGCTGAGCGCGGCGAAATCGAAATCCACCTCGCGTTCGATCCGCGCGCCCTGTGGAATCACGCCCGACGTGGGCACGCCCTGGCTGACCGACATCGCCTCACCCTCGGCCGAGATGCCGCCGGCCACCACCGCGCCTTGCGCGACGGCATATATCTGGCCGTCGGCACCGTTGAGGGGTGTCATCACCAGCGTCCCGCCCAAAAGGCTGCGGGCATCGCCGATGGCCGAGACGGTGACGTCGATTCGCCCGCCCATGCGGCCGAAAGGCGGCAGCGTCGCGGTCACCATCACTGCGGCCACGTTGCGCGGGCGAAAGGCCTCGCCCTGCACATTGACCCCGAGCCGTTCCAGTATGCCGGCCATGATGTCTTCGGTGAAGGGCGAATTGCGCATGCCATCGCCGGTTCCGGCGAGCCCCACCACCAGCCCGTAGCCCACCAGATCGTTCCCGCGCACGCCGTCGAATTCCACCAGGTCCTTGATCCGGATCGAACCGGCCGAGGCGACGCCCGGCAGCAGGCAGCACAGCAACAGCACGCGTGCGAAGGCGATCATCGCAGATACTCCAGCAGCGACAGGCGCGACAGCCGCGCAGTCAGGGTAAAGAGCGCCTCCAGCCGGCCGCGCGCCTCTTCGAGCCGCGAGGCGGCCTCATAGGGATCGACTCCCAGCAGATCCGCCCGGGCGACCGACAGGCTGGCGGTTTCGGAATTGTTGCGCGCCTCGGCCGTGGCGACCCGCGCCTCCGACAGGCCGGTGCGGGCCTGCAGCGCCGTCAGGCCAGATTGCGTGCCAAGCAGCGCTGTGGCCGAGGCCTCCGCCAGCGCGGCCCGGGCCTGCGGGCCGACCGCTTGCGGCGCGTCCTGCAGCAGTGCGCCGAGCGCGAGCGCCGCCAGATGGGCCGTGACCTCGGGAGCGAGCGCAGTTTCCGGGGCGGGTGCCGAAAGCTCCGGCGAAAGCCGCAGGTCGGCCCCGGCGGCGCCGCCCAGATAGGCCGCCTGGGCAAAGCCGGCCGGATCGGCGAACCAGTCCTTCACTTGCTGCACAAGCGCCGGAATATCGGCTGGCGCGCCCGCCGGGGCCGCTGCCGCGAGCGCTGTCTGCAAGGCGTCGAGGATCTCGGCTGCGGGCCGCAGCGCCGGCCCCTCGGGCGCTGTGCCGGCAAAGAGGCTGCGACCGGCCACCTGCGTGTTGAGCGCCGAAACCGCCTCGTCAAAGGCCGCCCGCGCGAGGCCACCCGTCGCCGAGAGCGCATCGGGCAGGTTCGATTGCAGCGCGATACGCAACTGCGCGCCGAGCGTGTCGGCGCTGTCGGCAAGCCGGTCGAGCCCCGCCTGCATCGCTTCGAACTGAAGCCCGGCGGCACGGGTGACGGCGCCGTGCCCCTCCAGCAGCGCGAGGCGGCGGTCGATGGCCGAAATCGCGCCGAGATCGCCCTTGAGATGGCGCGCGGGGGTGCTTGTGATGCCGGTGGTCATTTCCTGCGTATGGAGCAGCAGGTCGGACTTGGCGCGGGCGGTGGCGTTGCGCAGCAGGCCGGGCAGGGCGGAATCGCCGATGGATGGAAGCATCGTGTCAGATCCGGAGCAGTTGTTGCAGCATCTCGTCCGCCGCCCGGATCACCCGGGCATTGGCGGCATAGGCGCGTTCGATCAGCAGAAGCGTCTGCAGTTCGGTGTCGGTATCGATTGCGTCCTGCGCCGCAGCCTCGCCCAGCGCCTCGAGCCTGCCGGCGGTATGGGCGCCCTGCCGTTCGGCAGCAAGCGCCCGACCTGCCAGCGCGGAGGCCAGATCGGCGGCATGGGTGGCCAGCGTCCGGGCGCCCGTCGCCGCTGCGCCCGGCGGGGTTGGCTGGCTGTGCCCGAGGGCATCGGCCAGCTTCAGAAGCCCCGTGGCATCGCCCGGCGGGCCGGGGCTTGTGGCGCCAAGCCCGTCGCGCAGCCGCCAGAGCGCCCCGCCCGCGGCCGGATCGGCCAGAGCATTGAGGCGCAGCCGTCCCGCCAGCCCCGGAGCTGGTGGCGCGCCGAGGCCGGCGCCCGCATCGGTCAGAAGCCCCGGAGCGCCCGGCGCGAGGGTCGGATCTGCGGCGGGCGCGGAGAGGCGCCCGGCCAGATCGGCGGCCAGCGCGTCGAGCCAGTCCTGCGCTTCGGGGGCGAGGCTGTCACGGATTTCAAGATCCGCACCGAGACTGCCGCCGGCGAGCGTTGCCGTTGCCACCGGGCGGCCGTTGACGGCCAGCCCCGACAGGGCGCCGTTGTCCTGCGTCATCGCTGCGTCGATCACGGGTGTCGCCGTGAATTCGATCCGTGCCGCGCGCGCCTCCAGCAGCATCACGCCGCTTTCGGTATAGAGCACCACCTGCCCGAAGGGCCGGTCGATCTGGCGCAGGGGTATGATCTCGGCGATGCCGTCGATCACCTTCTGGCGCTGGTCCATCTGGGCACTGGCGGGCTGGCCTGCCGAGGACAGTCGCAGGATCTCGCGGTTGAGTTGCTCGACCTGCCCGAGCGCGGTGTTGAGCCGGTCGACCTGCCCCGCGATATTCCGGTCGGCGCCCTGACGGGCGGCGCGGACCGCGTCCGAGGCGGTGGCGAAGGCCCCTGTCACCGTCTGCGCCGCGTCGAGAACTCCGGCGAGTGCAGCCCCGCTTTCGGGTCGTGCGCTCGCTGCGATCAGGGCGCTTTCCAGCCCGGCGATTGCATCGGTCAGCCCGCGCCCGTCGCCGGAGGTGCCGATGGCGGCGGTGATCCCGGCATGGAAATCGGCGGTGGTCTGCGCTGCGGCCGCCCCTGCCCTGGCCTGCCGCTGATCGGCCAGCAGCGCCTGATCGACGATCCGCCGCTCCGCCTCGACCCGCACGCCACCACCCACAGGTGCCACCGACAGCGCGACCTCGCGCCGGCCATAGCCTTCGGTCATCGCATTGGCGATGTTGGACGAGACCGCCGCGGCCTGCCGCGAGGTCGCGGCCAGCCCGGACATGGCCGCGCCGAGGGCCGCGCCGATGCTCATGGCACAAGCGCCTTCGGGCCAGCGGGCGCGGCCCGACCAAGGGCGTCCACCGGGCCGGCGGGCGGCTCCGGGGCGGGATGGGCCGTCGCGCCGTGATCAGGGTCGGACATAAGGCTGCTCCCGTCGTCAGGCGCGCTCAGCGCTTGATATTGGTGGTTTCCTGCAACATCTCGTCCGCGGTCTGGATGACCTTGGCGTTGGAGGAATAGGCGCGCTGGGTCTGGATCATCTGGGTCAGTTCCGCGGCCACGTCGGTGGCCGATTCCTCGCGCGCATAGCCCACCATCGCCCCGGTCGGCCCGTCGCCCGCGTTCCACAGGAAGAACGGCCCCGATTGCACCGAGACCCGATAGGCCTGATTGCTGAGCGGGATGAGGCCGTTGGGATTGGGTACATCTACCAAGGGCACCTGAAACAGCGTGCGCGTGAAGCCGGCATCATAGAGGGCGCGCACGAAGCCTTCTGCATCCACGTCGATGGCGACGAGATTGCCGACCGGTGCGCCGTTCTTCGACACCAGCACCGGTTCGAACCGGTCAGAGACCTGTGTCAGGCCGAAGCGGCCGCCAAGCTCTCCGATATCGATCTCCAGCGGGCGCCCGCCCTCCACCTGCACGCCGATCCGGCCCGTTGCCGGGTCATAGGCGGTGCCCGGCCCGCCGGGGGCGAGGGCCACCGAACTCAGCGTGCCGCCGAGGGTCGGGCCATCGTCGAAGCCCAGCACGAAACGGCCGACCACCGCGTCGTCGCTGGCCGAATCGCGGATCGTCATTGTCCATTCGTTGGAAGAGCCGGTTGCCGGCACTGTCGGCTCGAATGTCATGTGCAGGGATTCCGAGGTGCCGAGATTGGCGAAATACTCGACCGAAAGCTCCTGCGTCACGCCATTGCTGTCGGCGCGGGTGCCGGTGGCCGGCAGGTTGATGCCCAGCCGCACCTCCGTCGAGGGGTTGGCGGCGAACTGGTTGGTGTTCACGTTCACCGGCTGCAGGCCGGCGGTCGTGTCACGCGGTAGCGGAGGGATCGTGCCGTCGGGATTCGCGGCCCAGCCCAGCAGCACCTGCCCCGATTCGGTGCGCAGGGTGCCGTCGCTGTCGGGGCGGAAAGAGCCGGTGGTCATCAGCATCAGCGGCAGTGTGCCGTTGTTGTTGTCCACCGCGATGCCCGGGGTCACCGGCAGCATTCCGCGCCCGTTCACCGCCAGATCGGTCGGGTTGTTGGTGGAGATCAGCGGGCCGCGCTGGTCGATCAGCCGGCTTGTGGTCGCGCGCACGCCACCGGCGGAATAGATGCCCTGCGTGCCCCCGCCCTGCACCACAACCGACTGGAAATCGGTGCGTGCGCGCTTGTAGCCGAAGGTGGCGGAATTGGCGATGTTGTCGGAAATCGTGGCCAGCCGCGCGGCATTCGCGTTCAGCCCGGCAACGCCTGCGTTGAGCGATGAAGAAATTGTCATCCTGCGCCTTTCTGCTGCAAGAGGGTCGTCCTGCCGCACAGGCTTGGCGCCAAGGGCTTAACATGGCGCTAATGGAGTTGCGGAAAACCGCTTGTCATGCGTGACCGGGGCACCACATGCCAACGCCGGACGACAACAGCCGGGTCTCGGGCGGGCTTGCCATCGGGCGGCGGGTGCTGCCATGGCTCGGGCGCTTGCCGGGGATGGCCGGGGGCGACGGGCAAAGCGGAGAATGGCGCATGTCGAGCGAAGACCTGAAAGTGGCGGTGCTGCACCACCTTCACTACAGCTTGGGGAAGGACCTTCCCAATGCCACGACATATGACATTCGGATGGCTCTCACGCTGTCCGTGCGCGACCGGATCGTGACGCCGTGGTTCGAGGCGACGCGCGCCACCTACGCGGCACAGGCCAAGCGTGTCTATTATCTGTCGATGGAGTTTCTGATCGGCCGGTTGCTGGAGGATGCGATCACCAATCTTGG
The DNA here is from genome assembly GCA_007129775.1 of Paracoccaceae bacterium. Classification (GTDB taxonomy): domain Bacteria; phylum Pseudomonadota; class Alphaproteobacteria; order Rhodobacterales; family Rhodobacteraceae; genus Rhodobaculum. Next base: position 10,716 of record SKUV01000031.1, read on the forward strand.
CCTGATGGACGCGGCGCGGGCGGCGACCGAGGCGCTGGGCTTCGACCCGGTCGCGGTGGTCGCGGACGAGCCCGACGCGGCGCTGGGCAATGGCGGGCTGGGGCGACTCGCGGCCTGTTTCCTCGATTCGATGTCGACGCTCGGCTGCCCCGGCTACGGCTATGGCATCCGCTATGAACACGGGCTGTTCAAGCAATCCTTCGATGCCGAGGGCCGTCAGCTCGAAGCGCCCGAGGATTGGCTGCGCCAGAAACACGGCTGGGAATTCGCGCGGCCGGAGGCGGCCTTTACCATCGGCTTCGGCGGCGCGGTGCACGAGGAGGGCGCGCGTGCCGTCTGGACGCCCGCCGATGCCGTGATCGCGCAGGCCTTCGACACGCCGGTGATCGGCTGGAAAGGACGCTGGGCGAATACGCTCCGGCTCTGGGGGGCGCTGCCGCTGGAGGGGTTCGATCTGGCGGCCTTCAACCGGGGCGACTATGCGGCGGCGGCGGAGCCGGAGGCGCTGGCCCGGACCATCAGTCGCGTGCTTTATCCCGACGACACCACCGAGCGCGGGCGCGAATTGCGGCTGCGGCAGGAGTTCTTTTTCACCGCCGCCGCGCTGCGCGACATCCTGCGCCGCCACATGGCGAGCGGCCTCGATCTGCCTGCCCTGCCGCGCCACGCGGCGATCCAGCTCAACGATACCCACCCGGCCATCGCCGGGCCCGAGATGGTGCGGCTGCTGCATGACGATCACGGGCTGGAATTCGCCGACAGCGTCGAGATCGCCCGGGCCTGCCTCGGCTATACCAACCACACGCTCATGCCCGAGGCGTTGGAGCGCTGGTCCGAAGGGCTGATGGCAGAGGTTCTGCCGCGGCATCTTCAGATCATCGCCCGCATCGACGAGGCCCATGCCCGCGCCCACCCGGAGCGCCGAAGCGCCATTCTGGGTGATGGCGAGGTGCGGATGGGGGAATTGTCCTTTGTTATGGCGCACAAGGTCAACGGCGTCTCGGCGCTGCACAGCGATCTGGTCAAATCCACCGTTTTCGCCGATCTGCACGGGCTGCACCCCGACCGGATCGTGAACCAGACCAACGGTGTGACGCCGCGGCGCTGGATTCTCGGCGCCAACCCGGGCCTTAGCCGGCTGGTGACCGAAGCGATCGGCCCGGGCTGGATCGACGATCTGGAGCAGTTGCAGCGCCTCGAGCCATTCGCCGATGATGCGGGCTTCATCGACGCCTTCGCCCGGGCGAAGCGGGACAACAAGGCGGCGCTGTCGGATTGGCTGCGCGAGACGCAAGGCATCGCGGTGGACCCGCTGGCGATGTTCGATGTGCAGATCAAGCGTATCCACGAATACAAGCGCCAGCACATGAACATGCTCGAGACCATCGCGCTCTGGAACGACATGCGCGACGACCCGGGCGCGGATTGGGTGCCGCGAGTGCGCATCTTCGGCGGCAAGGCCGCCCCGGGCTATGTCATGGCCAAGGAGATCATCCACCTGATCAATTCGGTCGCGCGGGTGATGAATGCCGATCCCGCGACGCAGGCGCGGCTGCGGGTGGTCTTTGCGCCCAATTACAACGTCTCCATGGCCGAAAGGCTGATCCCGGCGGCCGATCTGTCGGAACAGATCTCCACCGCCGGCAAAGAGGCCTCGGGCACAGGCAACATGAAATTCACGATGAATGGCGCGCTGACGATCGGCACACTGGATGGCGCCAATGTGGAGATTCGCGAGCGTGTCGGGGCCGAGAACTTCTTTCTGTTCGGCATGACCGCCGAAGAGGTGGACGCGCGGCGCGCGCAGCCCGATCACGCGGCGCAGGCCATCGCCGAATCGCCCCGGCTGGCGCGCGCGCTCGAGCAGATCGCCGCGGGGGCGTTTTCGGGCGGCGACGGGGGGTGCTTTGCCGGGCTGGTCGAAAACCTGCGCCACCACGATTATTTCACCGTCTGCGCGGATTTCGACAGCTATGCCGAGGCGCAGCGCCGTGTCGATGCCGCCTATGCCGATCCGAAGGGCTGGATACGGATGGCGGTTCTGAACACCGCGCGGTCCGGCTGGTTCTCGTCGGATCGCACGATCCGGGGGTATATGGCCGATATCTGGGGTGTTGCGCCCATGATCTGAGGGCGATTGGCCGGCCCTATGCCGGGTGCCGACAGGCCCTTATGGCCGGTTGTCTTTCGCCCTCAAGCGCCTAAGCTCGTGCCATGACTTCGAGCAAGATCCCTCCGCCCCCGTTTGCGGTTTCCGCGGCAGATGCCGCCGCCGTGCTGGAGGGGCGGCTTGATGATCCTTTCGCGGTGCTCGGGCCGTACCATCGCGGGCGGGCGGGTGACCTTCTGGCCTTCGATCCGAATGCAAGCTGGATGGAGGCGCGGCTGGGGCAGGAGACCTTGCCAATGGCGGCGCTGCCTGCAGCGCCGGGGCTTTTCGCCGCACGCATCCCGCCCGGGGCGGCCTATCGCTTGCGCGCCGGTGACGGCACCCGGCAATGGGATTGCGACGATCCCTACCGCTTTGGCCCGGTTCTGGGCGAGATGGACGAATACCTGCTGGCCGAAGGCACCCACAACAGGCTCTGGCACGCGCTGGGCGCTCATGTGATGGTGCACGAGGGGGTGTCGGGCACCCATTTCGCGGTCTGGGCGCCGAACGCGCGCCGGGTCTCGGTGGTGGGCGATTTCAACGCTTGGGATGGCCGGCGCGCGCCAATGCGCCGTCGCGGTGCCGGCGGGGTCTGGGAGATATTCTTGCCCGGCATCGCCGAGGGCGCGGCCTACCGCTACGAGATCGTGGCCCCCGACGGCACGCGCCTGCCCGGCAAGGCCGATCCGGTGGGCTTCGGCTCGCAGCATCCGCCGGAAAACGCCTCGGTCGTGCGCGACATCACCGGCTACGGCTGGGACGATGGCGACTGGATGGCCAGCCGGGCCGCGCGCAACAGCCGCACGGCGCCGATTTCGATCTACGAGGTGCACCTGCCGTCATGGCGACGCCCCGGCGGCATGCGCCCGATTTCCTATGTGGAGGCGGCGCGCGATCTGGTGGATTACGCCCATGACATGGGTTTCACCCATATCGAGCTTTTGCCGATCAGCGAACACCCCTTTGACGGTTCGTGGGGTTACCAGCCCGTCGGTCTCTTCGCCCCCACGATCCGCCACGGCCCGCCCCATGAATTCCGCGATCTGGTGGAGGCCGCCCACCGCAAGGGGCTGGGCATCATCCTCGACTGGGTGCCGGCGCATTTCCCCGCCGATCCGCACGGGCTGGCCCGTTTCGACGGCACCGCGCTTTACGAACATGCCGACCCGCGAGAGGGCTATCACCCCGACTGGAACACGCTGATCTACAATTTCGGCCGCGCCGAAGTGGCGAATTTCCTGACCGCCAATGCGCTCTACTGGCTTGAGGAATACCATGTGGACGGGCTGCGCGTGGATGCCGTGGCCTCGATGCTCTACCGCGACTATTCGCGC
>SKUV01000236.1 GCA_007129775.1 Paracoccaceae bacterium
CATGCAGCGCAGCTTGCCGCCCTGCAGCGCGGGCTTGAGCAGGTTGGAGGCATCCATCGCCCCGCCCGAGGTGGCGCCGGCGCCGATCACGGTGTGAATTTCGTCGATGAAGAGGATCGCGTCGGGGTGATCCTCCAGTTCCTTGACGACGGCTTTCAGCCGTTCCTCGAAATCGCCGCGATAGCGCGTGCCGGCCAGCAGCGCGCCCATGTCGAGCGAATAGATGGTGGAGCCGGCCAGCACCTCGGGCGTGTCGCCCTTGACGATCTTGAGCGCGAGCCCCTCGGCGATGGCGGTCTTGCCCACGCCGGGGTCGCCCACCAGAAGCGGGTTGTTCTTGCGCCGGCGGCACAGGACCTGGATGCAGCGCTCCACCTCCTGGGTGCGGCCGATCAGGGGGTCGATATCGCCCTGGGCCGATTTGGCGTTCAGATCCACGCAGTATTTCGCAAGCGCGGAGTCCTTGGGCTCGGGCGCATCGTTTCCGGCGCGCTCCTGCTCTTCCTCGGTGGCGCCGGTGATCGGGCGGGTCTCGCCGAATTCGGGATCCTTGGCGACGCCATGGGCGATGAAATTCACCGCGTCATAGCGCGTCATATCCTGTTCCTGCAGGAAATAGGCGGCGTTCGATTCGCGTTCCGCGAAGATCGCGACCAGCACGTTGGCGCCCGTCACCTCGTTGCGGCCCGAGCTTTGGACATGGATCGCGGCGCGCTGGATCACGCGCTGGAACGCAGCGGTCGGCACGGCCTCCGACCCTTCGATATCGGTGACCAGCGTCGAGAGATCGTCGTCGATGAAGGTCACCAGCGTCTTGCGCAGCACGTCCATATCGACCGAGCACGCGCGCATCACCTTCGCGGCGTCGGGTTCGTCGATCAGCGAAAGCAGCAGGTGTTCCAGCGTCGCGAGTTCATGGCGGCGCGCATTGGCCAGCGCGAGGGCACCGTGGATCGCTTGCTCGAGCGTGTTCGAAAAAGATGGCACGATCTGTGCTCCTGTCCTGTGGCCGGAGCGGGGTAGGCACCCCGCTTTCGACCGTGCGCCTGTAAGATTAAAGTTCGGTTTTATTCGCCGCGCTTCAAGTTTTTTTTGCGTGAGTTCGCCGATTTCCTGCGGCGGGGGTTGCGGGGGCACGGGGATGTGCCGCTGTGGCGGGCGATGCGGGGCCGGCGCGGCGGCTGGCCGGGGCTGTTTGGGCCGGGGCCATTTGCCGGCGTGGCAGCGCGCGTCAGAACGCGTCCTTCAGCTTGCGCAGATGGGCGAAGACCTCGGCATCGGAGGCGCCGGCCTTGCCGAGGGCCTCTTTCAGGTCAGGCGCGCCGGCGCGCAGGAAGGGGTTTGTCGTGCGTTCGATACCCAGCGTGGCGGGCACCGTCGGTTCGCCACGCGCGCGGGCGGCGTCGATCTGGGCCTTGCGCGCGACCAGCGCGGCGTTTCCGGCATCGACCGACAGCGCGAAGGCGGCGTTGGCGGCAGTGTATTCGTGGCCCGAGCAGACCAGCGTCGCGTCGGGCAGGGCGGCGAGCTTGGACAGGCTGTCCCACATCTGCACGGCCGTTCCCTCGAACAGCCTGCCGCAGCCCATGACCATCAGGCTGTCGCCGGTAAAGACCAGATCGGAGGCCGGGAAGAAAAAGGCGATATGGCCGACGGTATGGCCCGAGACCTCCAGCACCTCGCCGGCCTCGGCCCCGATGGTGACGGTGTCGCCCTCGGCCACGGCATGATCCAGCGGGGGCAGGCGGTGGGCATCGGCGGCGGCGCCGGTGACGCGCAGGCCGGGGTAAAGCTCGCGCAGCGGCTCCACTGCGGCGATGTGGTCGTCGTGGTGGTGGGTCAGAAGGATTTCGTCCAGCCGCCAGTCGCGGGCATCAAGCTCGGCCTCAATCGGGGCGGCCTCGGGTGCATCGACCAGCGCGGTGCTGCCCGTGTCGGGGTCATGCACGATGAAGGCGTAATTGTCCTGTCGGCACGGAACCGTCACGATTTCCAGGGGCATGGCGTTTCCTCCTTGCTGCGGTATGGTGGGGCGAGTGTCATCGAAGGGGCGGGTGGGTGCAATGCATCTCGACGTTCTGGATCTGCGGAATTTCTATTATCGCACCGGGCTTGGGCGCGCGGCGCAGAAGGCGGTGCGCGACCAGTTGGTGGTGATGTGGCCTGAGGCGCGCGGGCAGACGGTTGCGGGCTTCGGCTTTGCGGTGCCCTTGCTGCGTCCGTATCTGGGGCAGGCGCGCCGGGTGATCGGGCTGATGCCGGGCCAGCAGGGGGTGATGCCGTGGCCGGCGGGCATGCCCAATGTCTCGACCCTGTGCGAAGAGGGGCGCTGGCCGCTGGCCAACGGGCAGGTGGACAAGCTGGTGCTGCTGCACGGGCTGGAGACATCGGACGATCATCGCCTCGTGCTGCGCGAGGCCGCCCGGGTGCTGGCCGACAGCGGGCGGGCGATCTTCATCGTGCCGAACCGCCGCGGGCTCTGGGCGCGGCGCGACGGCACGCCTTTCGGGCACGGCCGCTCCTATTCGCTGGGCCAGATCGAGGCGCAACTGGCCGACTGGGGCTTTTGCGCCGAACGCCATGCCGCGGCTTTGCTCGCGCCGCCCTCGACCCGGCGTTTCTGGCTGCGCGCAGGGCCGTTTCTGGAAAAGGTCGGGCGCAACGTGTCCTCGCATCTGGCCGGCGGAGTGCTGATGGTGGAGGCGCGCAAGCGGATGGACGAGCCCGCCCGCCCGGGCCTGCGCGAGGCCGTGCGCCGCCCGATGCGGGTTCTGGAAGGGCTGGGCGCCCCGGCGCCGGAACCCGCGCGCCGGCAGGGGGCCGGCGGACCGGCGCAACCGGAATAGCGCGACCGTCCGCCCTTTTGGCCGCGCGGGCCGAATCCCCCCTTTTTTGCCCTCCGCTCCTTGCCCCCGCCGGGGCCGCCTTGCGATGCTGCCGGCGCCCGGGACTGGCCCTGCAGCGGTGCGCTGCACCGGGCGTCTTTGCAGATGCAGCAACAGCCTGGCCGCGTGCGACGGGCCGCGGTGCTTTTGATGGTTGCTAGGCTTTGAAGCCTCTGCTAGACCCCTGCCGGATTTCGGGGGTCCGCCAACTGCCCGGAGGGCAGCCAGTGCCGCTGTGCCTACATGCCCGGCAGACCTGCGAGCGGAATACAACAGTCGGAAGGGTGCACGTGTCCGAGTCAGCTTCGATTTCCGCCGGCATCGCCGGTCGATATGCGACCGCCATTTTCGATCTCGCACGCGAGTCGAACGCCATTCCCGCCCTTGAAAAAGATGTCGAAGCGCTGGGCGCTGCGCTGGCCGACAGCGCCGATCTGCGCGCGATGATCGGCTCGCCGCTCTATTCGCGCGAGGATCAGGGGCGCGCCATCGCCGCCGTGGCGAAGAAGATGAAACTGTCGGCGATGCTGACCAATGCGCTGTCGCTGATGGCCGCGCGCCGGCGTCTGTTCGTGCTGCCGCAGCTGCTGCGCGCGCTGACCGGGCTGATCGCCCGCGAAAAAGGCGAGGTGACCGCCGATGTCGCCTCGGCCCGTCCGCTGAGCAAGGCGCAGGCGACTGCGCTGGCCAAGACGCTCAAGGCGCGCCTCGGTCACGAGGTGAAACTGAATGCGACCGTCGATGAAAGCCTCATCGGCGGTCTTGTCGTCAAAGTGGGCTCGAAGATGATCGACACCTCGATCCGTTCCAGGCTCGCGGCCCTCCAGAATGTCATGAAAGAGGTCGGATAAATGGGTATCCAAGCTGCTGAAATCTCTGCGATCCTGAAAGAGCAGATCAGGAATTTCGGCCAGGAGGTCGAGGTGGCCGAGGTCGGCCTCGTGCTGTCGGTCGGTGACGGCATCGCCCGGGTCCACGGGCTCGACAATGTCCAGGCCGGCGAGATGGTGGAATTCCCAGGTGGCATCCGCGGCATGGCGCTGAACCTCGAGGTCGACAACGTCGGGATCGTGATCTTCGGCGATGACCGCTCGATCAAGGAAGGCGATACCGTCAAGCGCACCAAATCCATCGTGGACGTGCCCGCGGGCGATGCGCTTCTGGGCCGGGTGGTGGACGGCCTCGGCAATCCGATCGACGGCAAGGGCGAGATCAAAGCCGCCGAACGCCGTGTGGCCGATGTGAAGGCCCCGGGCATCATCCCCCGCAAATCGGTGCACGAGCCCATGGCCACCGGCCTGAAATCGGTGGACGCGATGATCCCGATCGGCCGCGGCCAGCGCGAGCTGATCATCGGCGACCGCCAGACCGGCAAGACCGCCGTGGCGCTCGACACGATCCTGAACCAGAAAAGCTACAACGACGCCGCCGGCGATGACGAGAGCAAGAAGCTCTATTGCATCTATGTCGCCGTGGGGCAGAAGCGCTCCACCGTCGCCCAGCTTGTCAAGAAGCTGGAGGAAACCGGGGCCATCGAATACACCATCGTCGTGGCCGCCACCGCGTCGGACCCGGCGCCGATGCAGTTTCTCGCGCCCTATTCCGCCACCGCGATGGCCGAATATTTCCGCGACAATGGCCGCCACGCGCTGATCATCTATGATGACCTGTCCAAACAGGCCGTGGCTTACCGGCAGATGTCGCTCTTGCTGCGCCGCCCGCCGGGGCGCGAAGCCTATCCGGGTGACGTGTTCTACCTGCACTCGCGCCTGCTGGAGCGTTCGGCGAAGCTGAACGAGGATTTCGGCGCCGGATCGCTCACCGCGCTGCCGATCATCGAAACCCAGGGCGGCGACGTGTCGGCCTTTATCCCGACCAACGTGATCTCGATCACCGATGGCCAGATCTTTCTGGAGACGGAGCTTTTCTATCAGGGCATCCGTCCGGCCGTGAACACCGGCCTGTCGGTCAGCCGCGTGGGCTCTTCGGCCCAGACCAACGCGATGAAATCGGTCGCAGGCCCGGTGAAGCTGGAACTGGCGCAGTATCGCGAAATGGCCGCCTTCGCGCAGTTCGGCTCGGATCTCGATGCCTCCACCCAGCGGTTGCTGAACCGGGGCGCGCGCCTGACCGAACTGATGAAACAGCCGCAGTATTCGCCGCTGACCAATGCCGAGATCGTCTGCGTGATCTTCGCCGGCACCCAGGGCTATCTGGACAAGGTCGCGGTCAAGGATGTGGGCCGGTTCGAGGCCGGGATGCTGAAGCATCTGCGCAACCATCACGCCGACCTTCTGGCCGACATCACCGAGAACGACCGCAAGGTGAAGGACGATCTGGAAGACAAGATCCGCGCGGCTCTGGACGCTTTTGCCAAAGACTTCGCCTGAGGGCGGGGCTGAGAGGAACGCGATATGCCAAGCCTCAAGGACCTGAAGAACCGGATCACAAGCGTCAAGTCGACGCAGAAGATCACCAAGGCGATGCAGATGGTGGCCGCGGCGAAACTGCGCCGCGCCCAGGATGCCGCGCAGGAGGCCCGCCCCTATGCCGAGCGGATGGGAGCGGTGATCAACGGCCTCGCGCTGTCGGTGCGCGGCTCTGACAGCGCTCCGCGGCTACTGGCGGGAACCGGCGATGACAAGGTGCATCTGCTGGTGGTGATGACCGCCGAGCGCGGCCTGTGCGGCGGCTTCAACTCGTCAATCGTCAAGGTCGCCCGATACCGGGCGCACAAGCTGATCGGCGAGGGCAAGACGGTGAAGATCCTCACCGTCGGCAAGAAGGGTCGTGAACAATTGCGCCGCGATCTGGGGGATTACCTGATCGGCCACGTGGATCTGTCGGAGGTCAAGCGCATCGGCTATGCCAATGCCCGCGACATCGCCGATCAGGTCATGACCCGTTTCGATGCCGGCGAATTCGACGTGGCCACGATTTTCTACAATCGCTTCCAGTCGGTGATCAGCCAGATCCCCACCGCGCAGCAGATCATCCCCGCCCCGGTGGACGAGGATGCCGAGGCCAGCGCGCTTTACGATTACGAGCCGTCCGAGGAGGATATCCTCGCCGATCTGCTGCCGCGGTCGATCGCGACGCAGATCTTCACGGCGCTGCTGGAAAACGCGGCCTCGGAACAGGGCGCGCGGATGAGCGCGATGGACAACGCCACCCGCAACGCCGGCGACATGATCAACCGCCTGACCATCGAATACAACCGGTCGCGTCAGGCCGCGATCACCAAGGAACTCATCGAGATCATTTCGGGCGCCGAGGCGCTCTGACGGAACCGGAGAAACGACATGGCAGACACGAAAGCGACCGGCAAGATCACTCAGGTGATCGGCGCCGTGGTGGACGTTCAGTTCGAGGGCGAACTGCCCGCGATCCTGAACGCGCTGGAAACCGACAACAACGGCAAGCGGCTGGTTCTGGAAGTGGCGCAGCATCTGGGCGAGAACACCGTGCGCGCCATCGCCATGGACGCGACCGAAGGTCTGGTGCGCGGCCAGCCCGCCGCCGACACCGGCGGGCCGATCTCGGTTCCGGTGGGCGACGGCACGCTGGGCCGGATCATGAATGTTGTCGGCGATGCGATCGACGAAAAGGGCGAGGTCGAGGCTCAGGAACGCCGGCCGATCCACCAGCCCGCTCCCGATTTCGCCGCGCAATCGACGGAATCGGAAATCCTCGTCACCGGCATCAAGGTGATCGACCTGCTGGCGCCCTACGCCAAGGGCGGCAAGATCGGCCTCTTCGGCGGCGCCGGGGTGGGCAAGACCGTTCTCATTCAGGAACTGATCAACAACATCGCCAAGGTGCACTCGGGCTATTCGGTCTTTGCCGGCGTGGGCGAGCGCACGCGCGAGGGCAATGACCTCTATCACGAATTCATCGAATCGGGCGTCATCAACATCGACAACCTCGTGGAATCCAAGGTGGCGCTGGTTTACGGCCAGATGAACGAGCCGCCGGGCGCGCGCGCGCGTGTGGCGCTGACCGGCCTGACGCTGGCCGAACAGTTCCGCGACCAGTCGGGCACCGACGTTCTGTTCTTTGTCGACAACATCTTCCGCTTCACGCAGGCGGGCTCCGAGGTGTCGGCGCTTCTGGGCCGCATCCCTTCGGCCGTGGGCTATCAGCCGACGCTCGCCACCGACATGGGCGCCCTGCAGGAACGCATCACCTCCACCAAGGCGGGCTCGATCACGTCCGTGCAGGCGATCTATGTGCCCGCCGACGACCTGACCGACCCGGCGCCCGCGACCTCGTTTGCCCACCTCGACGCCACCACCGTGCTGTCGCGCGCGATTTCGGAGCTGGGCATCTACCCGGCGGTGGACCCGCTCGATTCCAACAGCCGGATCCTCGATCCGCAGATCGTGGGCGAGGAGCATTATCAGGTGGCCCGCGACGTGCAGGGGATCCTGCAGCGCTACAAGTCGCTTCAGGACATCATCGCCATTCTGGGGATGGACGAGTTGAGCGAAGAGGACAAGCTGACCGTTGCGCGCGCGCGCAAGATCCAGCGCTTCCTGTCGCAGCCCTTCGATGTGGCGCAGGTATTCACCGGGTTCCCCGGCGTGCAGGTTCCGCTGGAAAAGACCATCGCCTCGTTCAAGGCCGTGGTCGCCGGCGAATACGACCACCTGCCCGAGGGCGCCTTCTACATGGTCGGCGATATCGACGATGTGATCGCCAAGGCCGAGCGCATGGCCGCGGAAGCGGCGTAAGGGGGCGTCATGGCCGACACAATGCAATTCGACCTCGTGTCGCCGGAGCGGAGCCTTGCCTCGCTGCGCGCGCGCGAGGTGCAGATCCCCGGGGCCGAGGGCGATCTGACGGCCATGCCCGACCATGCGCCGTTGATCACCACGCTGCGCCCGGGTGTCGTGCGCGTGGCCGGCCCGGATGGCGAGGCGGCCTTCGTCGTCACCGGCGGCTTTGCCGAGATCACGGGCGAGGCCGCGTCGGTGCTTGCGGAGCGGGCGATCCTGGCGGCCGAAGTGACAGGCGCCATGATCGATGATCTGGTGGCGCAGGCCGAGGCCGCGGCCGAGGCGGCCCCGGCCGAGGCGCGGGATGCCGCCAACAAGGTCGTGGCCGACATGCAGGCGCTGCGGGCAGCCGTCGGCGCCTGAACGCGCGACGCTTTTGGCGCGGTTTTCGGGGCCCCGGTCGTGCCGGGGCCCTGTGCATTCGGCAGGACGGGTGAAGCGAGGCGGGCATGAAGCGTTTCGGCAGCCATCTTCTGGGCCTCGATCAGGGCGAGCTTCAGATCTTCACCCATTACAACACCGGCGGTCCGATGTGGACCGAACGCGGCGCCCGCGAGGCGCGCGAGCGGGTCCGGTTCAGCGCGCCGTTCTGGAAAGCGCCGGCGGTGATCATCGGTATCGCCATGCTCGACAGCGCCCATACCGCCAACCTGCGGGTGGACGTGCGCGCCGAGCATATCGACGAGCGCGGCTTTGACGCCATCCTTCGCACATGGGGCGACACGCGCATCGCGCAGGCGCGGCTGTCTTGGACGGCGCTGGGCGAGATGAAGCACGAGGAAGACTGGCAGCTCTGACCCGCAGCCGGGCCCGCGCTGCGCCGGCGTCGGGCGTGCCTCTTTTTTCTGCAATGCGGCGGCTCAGGCCCGGATCGGACAGGCCAGAACCGGCGTCTTCCTTGTCGTTTTCGCAGATCTTGCTATGTTAGGGGTAACACGCACAGTCCATGGGTCGCATTCCGGCCTGCCCGCGGCAACATTCCGGGGCAGCACGACGCCGGTTTTTCTGCGCCGCGGCAGGAGCATGACATGAAGGATGACACCGCAGTTCACCCTGCGCCGCTACCGGCGGCGCAACCCTATCGCCGGATCGCCGTGCTCGGCGCCGGATCGTGGGGCACCGCGCTGGCGGCGACGCTGGCCGAGGCCGGGCGCGACCTGCGGATCTGGGGGCGCGACGCGGCCGTGATGGCGGCGATCAACGCCCGCCACGAGAACCCCGCCTACCTGCCCGGGGTCGAACTGCCTGCCGGCCTGCGGGCCGAGGCCGATCTGGCCGCGGCGCTGGAGGGCGCCGAGGCCGCGCTGATCGTCGTGCCCTCGCCCGGGGTGCGCAGCATCGCCCGTGCGCTGGCGCGACACGCCGCGCCGGGCATACCCGTTGCCGTCTGCGCCAAGGGGATCGAGGCCGAAAGCGGCCTTCTGATGACCCAGGTGGCGGAGGCGGAGCTTGCCGGCCATCCTGTCGGCGTGATCTCGGGCCCGACCTTCGCGCGCGAGGCTGCGCTCGGCCATCCCACCGCGGCGACCGTGGCTTTCCCCTTCGCCTTCACCGACCGGCTGGAGCCCGCCGAAAGCCCGGCGGTGCGCATGGCGGCTTCGATCTGCACCGCGACTTTCCGCGCCTATGTCTCGGATGACCTGATCGGGGTCGAGATCGGCGGCGCGGTAAAGAACGTGATCGCCATCGCCTGTGGCATGATGACGGGCCTTGGCTATGGCGAAAACACCCGCGCCGCGCTGATCACCCGGGGCCTTGACGAGATCAAGGCGCTGGCAGAGGCGCTGGGCGGGCGGCGCGAGACGGTGACGGGGCTGTCGGGCACCGGCGATCTGGTGCTCACCTGTTCCAGCCCGACCTCGCGCAACATGGCGCTGGGCCAGCAGCTTGGCCTCGGCGTGCCCCGGGCCGAATGCTTTGACGGCGCGCCCGTGGTGGTGGAGGGCGAGATCAACGCAGGCTCCATCACGTCGCTGGCTGCCCGTCTGGGCGTGCCCATGCCCATTTGTGACACCGTCCGCAGTATCCTGCAGGACGGCGCCGACCCGGCCGTGGCCTTCGCCGCGCTCTGGTCACGGCCGATCGAGGCCGAACCCCGCGCGATGGATCTGGCATTCGGCCATCCCGCGCACTCCCTTTGACAACACCGGTAAGGAGATCATGACCCGTTTCGATGCACCGACCGCCCCCGCAAGCCCCCTCGCGCGCAAGCCGCTCGTTCTCGCAACCGATCTGGACGGCACCTTTCTGGGTGGCAGCGACGAGGATCGCAGCCGCCTCTACCGCTGGATCGAGGGTAACCGCGCCCATGTCGGTCTGATTTTCGTCACCGGTCGCGACCCCGGCCATATCAGCCAGTTGACCCGCCGGCACGGCGTGCCGCGCCCCGATTTCGTGGTCGGCGATGTGGGCACCACTATCGCCGAGATGGACCACCGCCACATGATCGCCCCCATCGCCGAACTGGAGGCGCCGATCGTCGCCGCATGGGGCGATGCCGGGCCGCGGGTGCAGGCCTCGCTGCACGGGGTGCGGGGCCTGACGCTGCAGTCGAGCGTCTTTCGCCACCGGGTGAGCTATGACATGGACCCCGAGGCCTTCGAGCCGCGGGCCCATGACATCGTGGCCGAGCTTGGGCTGGATGCGCTGATCTCGGACAACCGCTTTTTCGACGTGCTGCCGAAGGGCGTGAGCAAGGGCCCCTCGCTGCTGTCGCTGCTGTCGCATCTGGGTGTCGCCAACGAACGGGTGCTCGTGGCGGGTGACACGCTCAACGATCTGTCGATGCTGGAGCTTGGCCTGCCCTCCGTCGCCGTGGGCAATTCCGAGCCTGCGCTGCTGGAGCGGCTGGCCGGGAAGGGCCATGTGCTCAACGCCCGGGGTGAAGGGGCCGCCGGCATCGCCGAGGCCATCCTGCACCACGATTTCTTCGCCACCAGGGCTGCCTGAGGGGGGCGCTTCGATGTCATCGGAACTGGTCATCGTCTATCACCGCCAGCCCTATGAAGAGGTCGAAATCGACGGCCGCACCGAACTGCGCGAGAACAAGAGCCCCAACGGCATCGTGCCCACACTGAAGAGCTTTTTCGGCCGGGTGGAGCGCGGGGCCTGGGTCGCGTGGAAGCTGGCCGAAGACCCTTCGGCCCCGGATTTCGAGCCGGTGGTCGAGATCGAGGACGCTTTCGGCCGCTATTCGGTTTCGCGTCTGCCGCTGTCGGAGCGGCAGGTGCGCGAATTCTATCACGTCACCTCGAAAGAGGCGTTCTGGCCGATCCTGCACGGCTTCAAGGATCGCTATAACTACGACCCGGTGGACTGGCCGAATTTCCGCGAGGTGAACTGGCGCTTTGCCGAGGCCGCGGCGGCCGAGGCGGCGCCGGGGGCGCTCGTTTGGGTGCATGATTACAACCTGTGGCTGGTGCCGGGCTATCTGCGCCGGCTGCGGCCCGATGTGCGGATCGCCTTTTACCATCACACGCCATTTCCGGCGGCCGATGTGTTCAATGTCCTGCCGTGGCGGCGCGAGATCGTGGAAAGCCTGCTGGCCTGCGACGAGGTCGGCTTTCACATCCCGCGCTATGCGGCGAATTTCGTGGCCGTCGCCCGGAGCCTGACGGAAACCGACCTGATCGCAGACGCGCCGGTGGATGCGGACATGATCGCCGAGGGCACCGCGCTGACCGAGCGGATCGTGCCCACTAGGCTGCGCCACAAGGGCCACGAGGTCGCCGTGACGGTGGCGCCCGTGGGGGTGGATGCGGAATTCATCGACAGCCGCGCCCGCGCCCCTGAAACCCTCGCCCAGGCCGAGCAGATCCGCGCGGGACTGGGCGCGGCGCAGCTTCTGCTGTCGGTCGGCCGGACCGATTACACCAAGGGCGGGATCGAACAGCTTCTGTCCTTCGAGCGGGTGTTGGAGGCGCGGCCCGATTTGCGCGGCAAGCTGCGCCTGATGCATGTCTCGGTCAGCGCCAACCGCAACATGACCGCCTATGAGGAGGTGCAGACCGCGCTGGAACAGACCGCCGGGCGCATCAACGGCCGGTTCGGCACGCTCGACTGGCAGCCCATCGCGCTGATCTCGCGGGCGGTGCCGTTCGAGGAACTGGTCGCCTATTACCGCGCCGCCGATGTGGCGT
This sequence comes from Paracoccaceae bacterium, assembly GCA_007129775.1. Taxonomy (GTDB): domain Bacteria; phylum Pseudomonadota; class Alphaproteobacteria; order Rhodobacterales; family Rhodobacteraceae; genus Rhodobaculum. The sequence continues at coordinate 11,803 of SKUV01000236.1, forward strand.
GGATCACGCCGCTGGCCGACGGGATGAACCTTGTGGCCAAGGAATTCGTGGCCGCGCGGCCCGATGGCGACGGCGTTCTGGTGCTGTCGGAATTCGCCGGCGCGGCGGTGGAATTGCAGGAAGCGATGATCACCAACCCGTTCTCCAACCGCTCGATGGATCAGGCGGTGCTGGCGGCGCTGGCCATGCCCGAGAAAGAGCGGCGCATCCGCATGGCCGGGCTGCGCCGTGTGGTGGAGCGCAACGACATCCGGGCATGGGCGCGCGCCGTTCTTGCCGGGCAGGCCGGCGAAACCGGTGCCTCGCCGCCGCCCGACCTGCCCTCGACGGAGCCCCGGCCCCCCCGCGCGGCCTGACCGTCGCGCAATGCGCGCGCCATCCTTCCGGGGTGCGCGCGCGCGGTTGGCGCCGCCCGGCGTGGCCGGCCCGGCCGGCTTAGGGGTTGCCGTTGCCGCTGGCTGGCGTGTCACCGGCTGGCGGGGCGGTTTCAGCCCGCGCCCAGTTCCTCGGTCAGACGCAGCGGCACCGGCCCGCCGTTCAGGCGCGCGCGATAGACCACAAGCGATTCCATCACACGCATGATGTAGTTGCGCGTTTCGGTGAAGGGCACCGCCTCGATCCAGTCGATCGGGTCCACGCCGGGGTGACGGGGGTCACCGAATTCCGTGACCCAGCGGCGGGGCCGGCCCGGGCCTGCGTTGTAGCCGGCTGCGATCAGCACCTTGGAGGCGCCGAATTCCTCGGCCAGTTGGGCCAGGTATTCGGCCCCGAGCCGCGCATTCAGATCCGCGTCGCGGGTCAGATCCCGCGTCTCCACCTCGATGTCGAGGCGCCGGCCCATCATCTGCGCCGTGCCCGGCAGGATCTGCATCAGCCCGCGCGCGTCGGCTGGGCTGATGATCGCGGGGTCGAATTCGCTTTCGCGCCGGGCGATGGCCAGCGCCAGTTCGGGTGCCACCGGCAGGTCCATCGTGGCCAGCGACGTCACCGGAAAATAGGCGCGCGGCAGGATCACGCCGCGCGCGGCTGCGTCCTTGGCGATCAGCACCGCCCAGTTGGGCTCGTCCATGGCCAGCACCATGTCGCCCAGTTGGCCCAGCGCCTCGTGCTCCAGCCCGCGCGCCAGATGCAGCACGAACTGGCGCGCGCCGTGCCAGTCGCCGGCGCGGCGCTGCAGCAGCGCCGCCGCCAGCACGGTGCTGTCGGCAAAGGCGGCCCCGCGCCAGTCAGGGAACTCCTCCAGCCCGGCCAGCGCCGGGTCCATCCCGATGCCCGCCGCCTCGGCCGCGAGCAGGCCGTAGAACGAGGTCTGGTGTTCGGCACCGAATTCATAGGCGGCCTGCGCGCTGGCCGGATCGCCAAGGGCGGCATGGGCGCGCGCCTCCCAATAGCCGGCGCGGCCGAGGCTGATCGGGCTCGTCACCCCCACCCGCAGGGTCTGGAAGTGCTGCAGGGCGCGGGCCGGATCGTCCAGATGCCGAAGCGCGATGAAGCCCGCCAGCCATTCCAGATCGGCAAACCATGCACCTTCGTCGATGAAATGGGGATAGGCCAGCGCATAGGCCTGCGCGGCGTCGCCCTCGGCCAGCGCCCGGCGCACCAGAAAGGCCCGCCAGCGGCCCCATGCCTCGGGCCGGCCCAGCGCCTCGGCGCTGGTGGAGCGTTCGCGCACGAGATCGGCGGCGCCGTCATAATTCCGCGCCCGGATCCGCCAGGCAAAGCGCTCGTAGGCAAGCCCGCCATCTGCCGCCAGCGGCGCCGGCACCGCGTCGACCAGCGCGTTGACGCCGCGCGCGTTTCCGCGCAGGGCGAGCCGCGCCTCTGCCAGCCGGGCATGGCCGGGGCTCAGCAGGTGCAGAAGCTGTTCAGCCTGCTCGCGCGCGCCGCGCCACAACAGCATGTCCAGCCGGTCGGCATGATGTCGCGCCAGCGCGTCGCCGTGCCGGGCCAGAAGGATCGCCTGCTGCGCCGCGGTCAGATCGAACCGCTGCCAGATGCGGATCGCCTCGGCCTCGGCCCCGGCGCTGTCGCCCGAGCCTGCAAGGGCGTCGGCCAACACCACCGCGCCATCCGGCGTGGCCGGCGCGTGGGCGGCGAAATAGGCGATCACATCGGTCGGACGGGCGGCGCCCTCGGCGGCGGCCTCCACCAGCGCGGGCTCGCCCTGCCGCAAGAGCCACGACAGGCCGGGCCAGTCGGGATGGGCGGCGACGAAGGCGGGGTAGTCCGCCCAGTCGCCCGCCCCGGCGCGCAGGCGGTGCCAATCCACCAGCGCCGCGGCAACATCGCCGGCCAGCGCCGCGCTTTGGCG